>SKLO01000526.1 GCA_007123195.1 Verrucomicrobiales bacterium
CGGGCGGCACGGAACAGGCGGTGGCTGAAAAGATCAAGTACGGCGTTGCAGTGCCACGATCAAGGCCGGGGCCAGCCGGGTCGGGGCGGCTTCCGCATCTGGTGGTGTGCCTGGGTCAACGGGATTCGTTCTGGTCCTGGTTCAAGGCAGCGGAAACCTCAGGTTCAGTTCCAGCACTTGTCGGCGCACGGCGGCGATGGCGCAGGGCTGCTCGCGATTCTCCAGCACGTCGTCGATCCAGCCTGCGATCAGATCCATCTCCGGCTCGGTCATGCCGCGGGTGGTCACCGCCGGCGTGCCGATGCGGATGCCGCCGCCCTTGAAGGGCGACTCGGTGTCGAACGGAATCGAGTTCTTGTTGACCGTGATCGCGGCCTGGTCGAGCGCCTCCTGGGCGATCTTGCCGTTGAGTCCCTTGGGGCGCAGGTCGACCATCATGAGGTGGTTGTCGGTGCCGCCGGAGACGATGCGGAAGCCGCGCTCCGCCAGTTGCCCGGCCAGCCGGGCGGCGTTCTTCACCACCTGCTGTTGGTAGACCTTGAAATCCGGACGCAGGGCTTCGCCGAAGCACACCGCCTTGGCGGCGATGACGTGCATCAGCGGGCCGCCCTGGACGCCGGGGAACACCATCGCGTTGAGTTTTTTCGCGTAGCCTTCGTTGTTGGTCAGGATCAGGCCGCCGCGCGGACCGCGCAGGCTCTTGTGGGTGGTGCTGGTGACCACATCGGCGTGGGGCAGGGGGGATGGATGGGCCCCGGCCGCCACCAGTCCGGCGATGTGGGCCATGTCGACAAACAACATCGCGTCGACCGAGCGGGCGATCTTGGCCATGCGTGCGAAGTCGATGATGCGGGGGTAGGCCGAGGCGCCGGCGGTGATCATGCGCGGGCGCACTTCTTCGGCCTGGCGCTGCAGCGCGTCGTAGTCGATGCGCTCGTCGGTGGCGCTGACGCCGTAGTGGCTGACCTGGTAGAACTGGCCGGAGAAATTGGCCTGATGGCCGTGGGTGAGGTGGCCGCCGTGGGACAGGTCCATGGTCAGGATCCGGTCGCCGGGCTTGAGGAAGCTGAAGTAGACCGCGGCGTTGGCCTGCGAGCCGCTGTGGGGTTGCACGTTGGCGAACTGGGCACCGAACAACGCGCAGGCGCGCTGGATTGCCAACCGCTCGGCCTCGTCGACGAACTCACAGCCGCCGTACCAGCGGCGGCCGGGGTAACCCTCGGCATACTTGTTGGTCAGGTGAGATCCCTGGGCTTCGCGCACGGCGGCGCTGGCGAAGTTTTCCGACGCGATCAACTCGATGTGCTCCTGCTGGCGCTTGCGCTCGGAGACGACCACTCCGGCAATTGCCGGGTCGGTCTTCGCCAGCGCGGTCAGGGTGGTGGCGATGTTGGTCTTGGCCACCCGACGGGCATGGCGTCCGCCTTCGAAGGTGGCGTCAAACCAGGCGTCGGCGATTTTTTTAGCTTTGTCAGGCGGGGTGGATCTGCCGCTCAGGCAGAGCACGTTGGAATCGTTGTGCTCGCGGGTGAGCGAGGCCATCGCCGGTTCGCAAACCAGCGAGGCCTGGATGCCGGGGTAGCGGTTGGCGGCAATGCTCATACCGACGCCGGTGGTGCAAAGCAGCACGCCGGCGTCGTAGGTGCCGCCCAGAATGCCGCGGCAGACGACGTCGGCGAAGTCGGGGTAATCGACCGATTCATCGCCGTGGGTGCCGAGGTCGTCGACCTGCAGGCCCTTTGACTTCAGGTGCTCGACGATCACGTCCTTGAGTTCCACGGCGCCGTGGTCGGCGGCGACCCCGACGTGCATGGTCTCGCGTGGGTTCGGGGCGGCGGCAGGCTGGCCAATGGTGGTGCCGGCGGTTTCGGCAGGGCTGGAAACAGAATTCATGGGTGTCTTGGTCGTCAGAGATGGAAACGGCTGTGGCCCGGGAATGAGCGCGATCCGGTTTGGTGGCATGGGATCCGGCCGGGTCCGGGCGCGGCTTCAGGTGTTCGACCCGGAGTCCGAACCGGCGCGGGTCGTCTGTTGGACAAAGGCGAGCACAGCCGGCAATGCCAGTCGCAGGGTGTTGCGGGTGTCCTTGTAGGCGGTCAGGCCGAGCCCGATCGGGTCGGGCACGTCGCTGTCGCGAATTCGGTCATCGGCCACGAACTCGGTCACCAGGTAGGCCTTGTCGGCGAACTCGGGGAAGCGCGCTTCGATCGCGCGCAGGTGGTCGCGGGTCATGGCGAACACGTGCGTGGCCTCCTTCAGGATCTGTTCGTCGAGCGGGCGGCTGCGGAACTCCGGCAGGTCGAGCCCGTCGAGCCGCAGCAGTTCCAGCGTCTCCGGGCTGGCGGCCTGGCCTGGCCAGGCGCTGGTGCCGGCCGAGGACACCCGTGCCGTCGGCAGGTGCTCGCGGGTGATGGCGCGGAACAGGCCCTCGGCCATCGGGCTGCGGCAGATGTTGCCGGTGCACACGAAGCAGACGTGGATGGGGTTGCCATCTTCGGGAATAGGATTCGCTTCGTTGGTCGCCATAGACCGGAGCAAGATGCAGCCTCCCCCGGGCGGTGTCAAAAGCACATTGGCCCCCGGCCGGCCGCTGTCGATTTGCAGTGGCGCGCCCGGGTTGACCCCGTCCCCGTGCCGGGTTATGGCAGGCCAATGATGATTGCGGGCTGGGGCACAGGATTGGTCTTGGTGATCGTGGCGCTGGGGGTGTTCTCGATGGTCAACGCGGTCACTGGCGCGGTGCGCGAGCGGGCGGCCACCTTGTTCGGGCCGCCGCCCCTGCCGATCGCGTTTCGTCCGGCGCCCTGGGTGCGCCGGGTGCAGCTGGCGGGGTTTATCGGCGCGCTTGCGGCTGTTGGGGTCAGCGTTGGGGCCATGGAGCCCGGGCGACCGCAGACGGTGGCGCTGGTCGTGGCCGCAGGGGTCGGCTTGCTGAGTGGCGCCGGTTGGCTGCTCGACCGCCGGCGCCGGCTGGTGATCACCGAGGCCGAGGTGATCTACGAGAGCCCGTTCGGGGGATTCAGGATCGACCGGCGGAAGATCCGCGAGGTCGTCGGCGGGGGCGGGCGTTGGGTGATCGACGCTGGAGAGGGGCGCAAGCGGGTGGTGCCGATGATGTTCGAGCGCGGTCGGTTGTTGTTCAGCTTGCTGCAAACGCCGCCCGGGGGACCGACCCGCCCGTAAACCGCCATGATGCCACAGCCGGAAACCATCATCGTCCGCCGACGGGTGCGCGAGGCGGCTTGGAACGGCGCGCCCTGCCGGAGGTCGCGCGGCGGCTGGCTGGCCGCCTTGGTGGTGGTCGTTTTCGGCCTGTCGGCGGCCTGCACCTGGACGGTGGTGCCGCCCGATCTGGACCAGCCTGGCGCCGCGGTGATGGTGACCTCGTATGACAAGCATGCCCGGCTGGCGCTGCCTTCGGGCGACGGGAGGTTTGTCGAGTATGGATTCGGCGACTGGCACTACTATGCGTTGGAACAATGGGGCACGCGGTCGATGCTGCGCGGCGCGTTCTTTTCCCAAGGCTCGGCCTTCTCGCGCCGGCATCTGCCATGGACCGACGATCCCGAAGCCTTCCGGCACGCGGCGGGCGGGGTGTCCACTTACAGGATGGAGGTTGATCCGGCGCGCGTTGCAGCCCTGCGACAGCGGCTTGAGGCGCGCTGGGCGCAACTGGACGGCGAGCGTGTGCATCGTGACTGGGAAGATCTGACCCTGGTGCGATGGGATCGGCGCTACCACCTGTTCGACAACTCCAACCACAAGGTGGTGCACTGGCTGCGGGAACTCGACGTCGAGGTCCGCGGCTGGACCCTGACCAACCGGTTCCGTTTTGTTGAGCCGCCCGCCCCCGGCGACTGAGTGGGAACCGCGGCAAATTGCCGAGCGGCGCGGGCGGGAGGACCTTCTTTCGTCCCACAGCCTTGAAGACCAGACCGACCGCGGGTGGTCCGCGGGGAGTCAGAGCGCCCGCACGCAGGCCGTGAAGCTGCCGATGGCCCGGTCCCAGCGCCGGTCCGGCGAACGCGGCTCTCTCTGCCGTTGCCGGCGCATCCCATGGGCTTGGCCGGCGCGAAGTGTACCGCTGACCGTGGCGGCAGGTTCGTCATCAAGAATTGACAGTCGAAACGTCCCGGCTCAGGATCGGTTTTTGATGATGGATTACCTCTATATTTCAATCGCCCTGATTGCCTCCCTGGCGCTCGTTGTCCATGGCAAGCGTTTCCTGGGTGACCAGACGCATCCGGCGGCGATCTTCATCCTGGCGTGGATGGTTTGCACGCTCACGTTGACGGCCTCCGAAATCAATCCGGTGTCGCCGGGCGTCATCGCATTGGTCTGGGTATCGGTGTGCTTTGCCGTGGTGTCGGTGGTTCGGAAGAGCAGGGCTTCGACGGCGGCCGGTGAGCCCGGCGCATCCGCCGAGGGCCCCGGGGATGGTGGCCGGCCGCCCGGCTCGCAAGGGGGGTGAGCGCGGAAGATCAGGGTGACCGGAAGGATCACCATTCGTTGAAAACCGGCAGCAGGCGGAGGCAGCCGCCCGGCATCGCCGGCTGGCCCGCCTCATGACCTGATTGGCAATTTCCGGCTCAGCTTGACGGTTTGGCGCTGTAGATCTCGCCGCCTTGGGCGGTGAATTCCCTGGCTTTTTCGGCCATGCCCTCGGCCACCGCGGCGCCGGTGTCGATGCCTTGCTCGCGGGCATACTGGCGCACGTCTTCGGTGATCTTCATCGAGCAAAAGGTGGGGCCGCACATGGAGCAGAAGTGGGCGGTCTTGGCGCCGTCCTGGGGGAGGGTTTCGTCATGGAAGCTGCGAGCGCGGTCGGGATCGAGCGCGAGGTTGAACTGGTCGTCCCAGCGGAACTCGAAGCGTGCCTTGGAGATCGCGTTGTCGCGCTCTTGGGCGGCCGGGTGTCCCTTGGCCAGGTCGGCGGCGTGCGCCGCCAGCTTGTAGGTGATGACGCCTTCGCGCACGTCGTCACGGTTGGGCAGGCCGAGGTGTTCCTTGGGCGTGACGTAACACAACATGGCGCAGCCATACCAGCCGATCATGGCGGCGCCGATGCCGCTGGTGATGTGGTCGTAACCGGGTGCGACGTCGGTGGTCAGCGGTCCGAGGGTGTAGAACGGGGCCTCGTGGCACCACTCGATCTGCTTGGCCATGTTGTCATGGATCAGGTGCATCGGCACGTGGCCGGGTCCTTCGTTCATGACCTGCACCCCGCGGTCCCAGGCGCGTTTGGTCAGGTCGCCCTGCACCTCCAGTTCGGCGAGTTGGGCGAAGTCGTTGGCGTCGGCGATCGATCCCGGGCGCAGGCCGTCGCCGATGGAGAAGGCGACGTCGTAGGCGGCCATGATTTCGCAGATTTCGTCCCAGTGGGTGTAGAGGAAGTTTTCCTGATGATGGGTCAGGCACCATTTGGCCATGATCGATCCGCCGCGGGACACGATGCCGGTCATGCGGCGCGCGGTGTGGGGCACGAACCGCAGCAGCACTCCGGCGTGGATGGTGAAGTAATCGACGCCTTGCTCGGCCTGCTCGATCAGGGTGTCGCGGTAGAGTTCCCAGCTGAGGTCCTCGATGCGGCCGTTGGTTTTTTCGAGCGCCTGGTAGATCGGCACCGTGCCGATCGGCACCGGTGAGTTGCGCAGGATCCACTCGCGGGTGGCGTGGATATTCTTGCCGGTTGACAGGTCCATCACCGTGTCGGCGCCCCACTTGGTGGCCCAGCGCATTTTCTCCACTTCCTCGTCGATGGATGAAGCGACCGCCGAGTTGCCGATGTTGGCGTTGATCTTGACCAGGAAGTGGCGGCCGATGATCATCGGTTCGCTCTCCGGGTGGTTGATGTTGACCGGGATGATGGCGCGTCCGCGCGCCACTTCGTCGCGCACGAATTCCGGGGTGATGAACGCCGGGGTGCGGGCGCCGAACGGCTGGCCGGGGTGCTGGTGGCCGGTGTGGTTGCGCGGTTGGAACCGGCTCGGATGGGCCAATCCCTCGCGCTCAAGTTCGGACGGCCGCGGCATCTCGTAACCGGGCGGCGTGGTCAGGGAGGCCATGCGCGCGTCGGCCTGCTGCGGGCGGGTTTTGGGGTTCGGATACTGGTCGTGCAGGCTGCGGAACTCCTGCTCCCGGCCCAGGTTCTCCCGCAGCGCGATGAACTCCATCTCATGCGTCACGATGCCCTGCCGGGCATACCACAGTTGGGTCACGGGATGGTCTTTTGAGGCTCGCAGCGGTCGGCGCTTGAGGCCGGGGTATTCCTTCAGCTGGTTGCGCCGGGCCTTGGTCTCGTTGTAACGCGCGGCATGCTGTTCGGACAGGTAACCGTTGTCCTCGGGTTTGACGTCGCGGCCGTCGTATTCGCCCACGTCGCCGCGGCCGAGGATCCACGGCCGCCGCAGCGGCGGAAGGCCCCGGGTGACATCGGCAATCTGGTCGGGGTCGCCCCAGGGGCCGGAAGTGTCATACACGCGCACCGGCGGGTTGGGCTCCTCGCGGCCGTCGGCGTGGCGGGTTGGTGACAATTCGATCTCGCGCAGCGGAACGCGCAGCTCGGGATGGATCCGGCCGTGCTGATACACGCGCCTGGAGCCGGGGAACATCGGAGCGGCGGGGGTGTCGCCGCTGGAGTGGGTCTCGTTCGGAGAAATCATGCTGCTGTGGGAATCGGTGCCTGCGGTTCGCATTGTTCAAGCCCCTGTCGAACCGCCGCGCCATGCGATGCAGCGCGCGGCAGGGTCCAAGCCGGGGGCCTTGATGCGGGTCGGCGGTCGGGGGGGGAGGGTGCAACCGCGGCGGGCTCCAAGCCTGCCAGCGACAGCGCGACTCCCTTCGGCAGCATGACCTGCATCAGGTTCGTAGGGTTCGTCCAGCCGGCGCGATGAACGTCTCAGTCCGGCGCATTCGGCCGGACACCCCTGTCTGTGACGGTAGTGTGTGGTCGAATGGCGCGGCGGTCAATGGAAACCGGATGGACCGGGCGGAAGGGTGGCCGGGGCGGTGCGGTCGCTTGGCTTGCAACCCGCGTGTGACGGCGCTATCGGCAGGCATGCATCCCCAGTTGCGACATTTTGTGCGAGACGACGGCCGGACCGTGATCCTGCCGATTGACCATGCGGTGGCCATCCCGGTGCCCGGGCTTGAGGACACCGGCGCATTGATCCGGACGACCTCGCCGCATGTGGATGGGTTCATCGTCAACTACGGGGTTGCGCGCGGGTTCGCCTGCCAACTCGGGGGGCGCGGCATCTGCCTGCGGACCGACGCCTACAACACCCGCCGGCAGGGTGATGGCGCCGGGGCGTTTCCCTTGTTCGGCGGCGACGACGCCACTGAAGTGGGGGCGCACGCGATGATGAACATGCTGTTCACCGGTGTCGAGGGCGAGGCGGCATCGATCCGGGCTGCCGCCAGGCTGGTGCAGGAGGGCCGCAGCAGCGGCGCCGCGGTGATGATCGAGGCGCTGCCGGCCGGTCTTGGCCAGCAGGCGGCCTACACGGTGGAGGCGGTGGGGTTTGCCGCCCGGCTGGCGTGTGAACTGGGTGCCGATTTGGTCAAGACGGTGTTCCCCACCGGTGCCAGCCAGCAACAGTTCGCCGCCATCGTGCGTGAATGCTGGGTGCCGGTGGTGGTGCTCGGCGGTGCCGCGGAGGGGGATGACATGGCGCTGCTGCAAATGGTCGCCAGGTCGATGGGTGCCGGGGCCATCGGGGTCGCCATCGGCCGCAACGTCTGGCAGCATCGCAACCCGGCGGCCATGGCGGCGGCGCTCGCTTCGTTGGTGCACGAGGGCGGCAGTGTCGATTCGGCGCTCAAGCAGGTCCGCGAATAAGCGAGCATGCAGTCATCTCCGTGCCCTGCCGCAGCCCTGGCCGACCGCTGGTGCCGGGTGTTGTCGCGGCGCGGGGATGAGGTGGCCTTGTGGGAATGGGGCAATGGCGGGACGCACCCGCAATCGTGGAGTTTTGTCAGGCTCGACGAGGAGGCGGAGCAGCGGGCGCGGGCGTTGCGGGGCGGGGCGGGTGACCGGCGGGCGCCGGTGGTGGTCGCCGCGACGGGATCGGTGGCGGA
>SKLO01000144.1 GCA_007123195.1 Verrucomicrobiales bacterium
AGCTTTTGGTGCAGACAGAAATGAATCAGGCGGTTCATGGTTGGGGAAAGGGCGACAACAACCGGAG
This sequence comes from Verrucomicrobiales bacterium, assembly GCA_007123195.1. Lineage (GTDB taxonomy): Bacteria > Verrucomicrobiota > Verrucomicrobiia > Verrucomicrobiales > SKLO01 > SKLO01. The sequence continues at coordinate 68 of SKLO01000144.1, forward strand.
CCGGCGACGATCAATCATGATCGGCATGATCGATCGATGACTCCGCGGCGTCCTCTTCAGCGCCTGCCCTGTCAGGGAGCGCATCCTCGGATGAAGGGTCGAAGGAAATGGTGTCGGTGACGTTGCCGCAGGTCAGCATGCTGGCGCCATGGTAGGGGTTGAGAACGGCCGGAACGCGCGCCAGCCAGTCGGCGCCGTCATCGCCGACCATCGGGCAGTGGATGACGTAGAGATTGCCAAGCCGATCGACCCCATGCCGGCGGGCGTATTCAATGAAACTGTGGCTGAGCGGTTGGTAGGCGGTGCGCAGGGAGGCAAGGTCGTCGGCCTCGAGCAAGGCGGCGCTCCATTGCCGCCACTGGGTATCGACCGGCTCAGGGAGTCCGGCACCGGCGACCAGTCCGGCCAGGGGTTCCGCCAAAGCCCGGGCCTCATCGGGATCGTCCGCGGCCAGCGCGGCAGTGAGCTTCAGGTAAGCTTCGAGCAACGGCTCGAAGCCTTCCACGGCGTCAGGATCAGACTCGGGCGTAAGCTGCGGCTGTGCCGGCAGACCCAGGTAACGGGCCGCCTCGTTCACCGAGCGGGCGACGATGCCCGCCGCCGCCTGCGGTTGGGCTTCAAGCCGCTGTGACGCCAGGGTCAGGTCTGCCAGCAAACGGAGCTTGAATTCCTGCCACAGGTTGAGTTCATCGGGCTGCAGGGAATCGGCGCGCACACGTTCGACGGCGGTGCGCATGAAACCCAGGTGCCGGGTGGCATGATCAAGCTGATTGCTGTCGATAGCGACGGTCAGCCGATGCAGTCCGCGCAGCACCGGCGGCCATTGCCCGGCCAGATCCTCCGGGGCATCGTGCGCCGAACGTTCTTCCATGCCGGCAAAGGGCGCCATCATCGACGGCCGGCCCTTGATCTGCAGTTCGGAGTCGAGTTTGAACGCGCCGCGGGAAACGACCAGTTCGCCCTCCTCCAGTCCCTGCAGAATGACCACCTGTTCGCCGCTGACCGGTCCGGTCACCACCACGCGGCCCTCGAACACCGGCGAGGCATGTTCCGGCAACCGAACGTAGACGAGGGAGCGGTCCCCTGTGCGCAGCACGGCACTGGCCGGGATCATGAACGGTTCGTCGTTGCGCGGTGGTGAGGTGGCCGGGAGAAATTCCTCGATGGGGACCATGTCAATGCCGCAGATCGGGCACGGTCCGGCTTCATCACCGAGGATTTCCGGATGCATGGGACTGATCCACATGCCTGCCAGCGAAGGCGCCACCACCTGCCCGGCGGCGTCGACCCGGGATTCGATGGTGGCCTTGGCGAACGAGCCCGGTTTCAGCCGAAGATCTTCATTGTTGACGTTGACCCGCACCGAGGCCACCCGGCGCTGCGGATCCACCTGCGGATCGATGAAGGCCACACGTCCAGTGAACGATTCGCCGGGCAGGGCGTCGACCGTGAACCGCACCTCCTGGCCGTAGTGCAGCCAGGGCAGGTCGGACTCATAAGCGTCGAGCATCAGCCAGACGTTGGTCAGGTCGGCGATGCGCAGCAGCGCATCGCCGGTGGCGACATAATCGCCCGGACTGACCAGCTTCTCGATCACCACACCGTCGCGCGGCGACTGCACCTCCAGCACCGGCTCCGGTTCATCCAGGCGCTCTATTTCGGCAATTTGTTCGGCAGGAAACTGCAGCAGCCTCAGGCGCTCGCGTGAAGCGGTGAGCATGCGTTGGCGCGAGTCCCTGACGGCGGCGGTGATGCCGGGTTCATTGAGCCCGCGACCCGCTTCGATCAACTCCTTCTGGGCCACGAACAGGTCGGGCGAATAGATTTCCGCCAGGTGCGTTCCGGCGCGCACCTCGGCGCCCGTGAAATCGACAAACAACCGCTCGATCCGGCCGTCAATCCGCGCGGTGATGTTGCTGACCAGGCGTTCATTGACCTCGATGCGGCCGAGCAACTGCACCTGGGTGACGGCTGCGGAGCGGCGCACGGGGGTGACGCGCAGGTCCAGCAACGCGGCGGCCTCGGCGCTGACGGACAACTCGCGCAGGCCGCCCTCGCCCGAGTCCTCAAGGAGGATCAGGTCCATCTCGCAGATCGGGCACTGGCCCGGGTTGGGCTGCCTGATCTGGGGGTGCATGGAGCAGGTCCAGGTCTCGCCATTGGCCGGCTCATGTTCCGCATCGTTGCCGGCCGGTTGCAGACCGTACCACACCAGCGCCGCCAGCACCAACAACAGCACGGCGGGCGGGATCAACGGCCACCACCGGTGCGGGCGGGTGCCCGGCGGCGGTGCGGCGGCGGGTGCCGGTTCAGCGGCGGAAGTTCCAGTGGTCATGTCAGGGTTCCGGGGTTGCGGCGGCGCGCAGCGCGGCGTCGGCCTTGGCGAGCCTGGCGCGCGCTGCGGCGTGCTGCAGTTGGTAGCGCAGTTGTTCCTGCCAGGTTTCAATCACCTCGGTGAACGAGGTGTCCCCGGCGGCATAGCCGACGTTGGCCAGCTCGTGCGCCTGGTCGGCATCGGGAATCAACCGGGTCTCGAAGACATCGATGATTTCACGGGCGGCGTAGGCGTTGGCATGAGCTTCCGCCACGCGGTATTCCAGGTCGGCGCGGGTCGCACTCACCAGGGCATCGGTTTCCCGCCAACCGGCTTCGGCCTCGCGAATCATGGCGCGCCGCGGTTCGCGCCACAGGGGGATGTTGAATCCGAGCGTGGCATACAACTGATCCTGACCCGTGGCCATGGGCGCCAGACCTGAATCCGACACGGCGGCGTGGGTGACGCCAAGGCTGAAATCGGGACGGGAATCAAGTCGCGCCCGATCGATGCGATGTTGATAGGCTTGCCGCCGCAGTTCGGCCGCATCGACCTCCGGGTGCGCCGCGGCGGCGCGCTGCAGCAGGCTGTCGAGCGTGGCGGCGGTCATTGCCGGCGGCGGCCGCGGTGCCGGCAGCGGCGCGTCGTGCGGCCGGTGAAGGAGGTTGTTGAGCCGGGCGCGGGCGGTGCCGATCAGTCGTGAGGCATCGATCAGGTCCTGATCCAAACTTGCCAGCTCATTGGTCAGGCGCAGTTGATCGGCCTGGGTGGCTCGGTCGGCGGCGACCATGGTATCGACCGTCTCCCGCAACGCATCGAGCAGGTCGCGGCTGTCGGTTTTCAACCGCCGGGTTTCATTGGCCAGCCACAGATCCCACCAGGCGGACCGGATTTGTTCCTCGACCCGCAACTCCATCGCCGCGACATCGCTGAGCGCAGCCTCGGCCTCGCGAGTGGAGGCGGCGGCGGCGGCGGATCGTTTGCCGGGATAGGGAATCGCCTGGCTGACGCTGGTCATGGCCTGGACGCGGCCGGCGGCGGTTTCCGCCATGCTGCCGGTGGCCGCCATGACCATCGGATCGGGCAGGGCGCGGTCGCGTTCCGGAACGTTGGACAGCCTCTCGGCGCGCTGGCGCAGGGCGGTCAAACCGGGGTTGCGCTGCAACGCCAGCACGACGAGTTGATCGATACCGGCATCCGACGGGATCGACACCGCCCCCCGGGCCGTGTTGGCGCTGCTGTCGGCGCGGACGGACCCACCCCCATCGACTTTGCCAGGCATGATGCCATCGGGGACAGCGCCGCCGGAGTTGCCCGCGGGGTCGGACATCTGACATGACGTCAGGGCCAACAGCGCCACGGAGAGGCACGCACAGGCCGGTCGCCGGGGCTGGGTTGGAGTCGGTGTTTTCATGCGCCGGAAATCAAATCACGGTGAAGCAACCGGCCCGGGCGAGATCCAGGTCTCGCCCGGGGCCGGAGCCGGCGGGATGTCAGGACTCTCCCGGCCCCTCATCGCGAGCTGCAGCGGTCTCGATGAGATTTTGCACGAACGCGTCGGGATCGGCCTCGAACTCGGGCAGGCAGGCGTCGCAGCAGAACTTGATCTCGCGGCCGGCGTGCTCGACGACCACCGGCGCGCCCATCGAGCCGAGCGGCTCGCCGGACACCAGGCAGTAGTCGAGCGGATAGACGACGAGCGAATCGACGGTGGTTGTTTCGTCGCCGGAACAAGCGGCGCCGAAGGCAAGGAACAGCCCTGTGGTGAGGGCGGTGAGCATGGTGGTGATGTTGGTTTTCTTCATGTGAGTGACAGTGGTTTTGTGGTTGGATTCAGAGGGCGTGATTTCGTCCGCCCAAGTCGGGTGCGGGTGGAAGGCCGGTGGCAGGAACCGGGGCCGGCCGGGCATCCGCCAGGCCGCCTCGGCCGTCGTGACAAGATGGTCATCAGCGCCGCGGTGCCGCGGCCGGTTTCGCGGCCACATGGTGAATTACGCAGGCCGCGACTGCATCGACGACAATCCGGCGGCGCAGGTGGCCCGTGCGCCACACGGCGGCGGGCATCGGGAGAAGAGGCCCGACATCAAACCTGCCAGACCTGCCAGAGGCACAACCGCTGCCTCCCGCTTGGCGCGGGAGGGTTTTGATGGCACGGGTCAAGGCCGGCCCGCGAGTCCGGGACGCCACTGGTGAGCAGTTCCTCCAGCCTGTCCGACGCCTTTCCAGCAGGGTCCGGCGACTGGCTTGGAATCGTGACCGCCAAGTCGGCCACGCGATTGAAAGCGCAGGCACACGAACTACACGGGCAGTCGCTGGCCGGGACGTCGGGTTGCGAATCCGGCGGGGCGGCCAGCGGCGCGGCGCAGCATTTTACTGGCGCCGAAAGCTCCGACAACACCGCCGGGGTGGCCGCGTGCCCGGTGCAACCGCAGCACCATGGCACCCCGATTCCCCAGCAGAGCAGCAGGGTGAGCAGGGATTTGAACGCGGTCATAAGGGGGAATCAAAAGTAAAATGGCCAGTAGTCACCCGGTTGTCAAGCCGCTGCTCGCAGGTCCGGCGCCCCGGCTTGACCCGAGTGCGGCCCTCGCGCCCTTCCGCGGTGCTGCTGGAGGCGGCCGACAACGCCGGGCGGTGCCGCATTGAACATGGGATCGGCAATGAACATGCGCCCGGCGGACCAAAGTGCTTAACCATGAACCAGTTGTTGATCGACGATCCACCACCCTCGGGGTGATCTGTGGAGTCCTCATCACTCATTGATTATCCATCAGTGGTGCGGTTGCTGTCTCAGGTGAGGTCGAGCTATCCCGCATGCCCACGAGCGCGCCAGCCGCCGTCGCGGGCCACGGTCCCAACGTGATGCTCCAGTCGGCCGCCGTCTCCGTAAATCCACCGATCAGGCCCGCACGACCGGCTCTTGCCGGGGCGGTGATTGCCAACCGGTCACCGAGGCGCGATGCTGGCAGGTGCCAGCCCGCCGCGCCGCCGCCCAAGCCAAGGATGATCCGCCGCCCGCCTTTCTGGTGGTCGACGGCCACAGCGTGATTCATGCCTGGCCGGAATTGCGGCAGTGGAACCTGTCGACCGGAACCGCGCGCGGTCGCGCGCGGGACCTGCTGATGCAGGCGTTGCGCGGCTACCGCGACCTCAGCGGCGAGCAGGTGGTGGTGGTGTTCGACGGCACCAGCGACCAGGTCACCGACGAGCGCGAGGAGGACGGTCTGCAGGTGTTCTACGGCAGCCGCCGACTGGACGCCGACAGCGTGATCGAGCGCCTGGCCGCGCGCTACGCCAATCGGCTCCGGTTCACGGTGGTCAGCGCCGACCACATGGTGCAGCAGACGGTGGTGTCGTTCGGCGGCGACTTTGTCACCCCCGCCGGGCTGCGCGAGCGCATCGACCGGTTGCAGGCGCAACTGAGCGACGAACTCGCGCGTCGGCGCCGGCGTTGAACCGCCTATCAATGCCTCACACCAACGGCAGCGCCACGGCCGCCACCAGCACCAGCAGGATGCCGACCACGCCCATGACGGTGAGCTGGAGGGAGAAGGTCTTGAACGTCTCGATCTCGGTCATGCCGGTCATTCTTGAGATCACCCAGAAACCGCTGTCGTTGGCCCAGGGCAACGGTTTGGACCCGCACCCAATCGCCAGCGCCAGGTAGACTGGATGGTAAGCGAGCTGGTCCACGGCTCCCAGCACCGGCGCGACAATGCCGACCGCAGTGATCATGGCCACCGTGGCCGAGCCTTGGGCGACGCGCATCAGCACCGTCACCAGGAACGCCAGCACCAGCAGCCACAGGCCGGCCCCGGCGGCGATGTTGGAGAACGCCTGACCCACGCCGGCCTGGTTGATCATGGCGCCGAACGCGCTGCCGGCCGAGGTGATCAGGATGATCACCCCGCCGCTCTCAAGCGCGCGCTGCATCGCCGGCTTGACGCCCCCGGAGGCGGGCGGTCGGCTTGACAGGCCGGTCAGTTGGTCGCTGCATCCCTCCAGTCCCGCCGCCTGCCGCCGCTGCTGGCGCGCCAGCAACAGCAGCGCCACCACCGCCGACAGGATCAACGCCAGGTTCTTGTCGCCCAGCACCAGGAACCAGCCCGGCGCCTCGCCCAGAACGTCCCATACCGTGGCCCCGCCGATGAGCACCACCGGCAGCGCGATCGGCATCAACGACCAGCCGAGGCCGGGCAGGTCGGACTCCTTGCGCTCGGCCAGCGCCCGCGCCTCTTCCTCGGTCAACTCGGCGGTCGGTCGCAGCGGGATTTCCCAGCGACGGTTGGCCCACACGGCGTAGAGGTAACCCACCGTCACGGTGAACACCCCCAGCACCAAGCCGGCCAGCATCATGCTGCCGATCGATACCCCCAGTTCGCCCGCCACCAGCAGCGGTCCCGGGGTCGGCGGCACCAGCGAGTGGGCCATGGTGGCACCGGCGATGATCGCCAGGATGTAAAGCGTGTAATTGCCCCCCGTGCGCATGCGCAGCGCCTTGCCCAGCGGCATCAGCAGGTAGAACACGGTGTCGAAAAACACCGGGATGCCGAGAATGAAACTGCTGCCGGTCAGGGCCTGCGGCGTGCGCCGCTCGCCGAACAGGCGGGTGACCGACAACACCACGCGCTCGGCCGCGCCGCTGTCGAGCAGGCACTTGCCGATGATCGCGGCCATGGCGATGACGATGCCGATGCTGGCTGCGCCGCGGCCGAAGGCCTGCGCCACCCGCTCGATGAACTCGGTCGGCGACTCATGGCCGGGCGCCAGGGCCGACACGACCAACGCGCCGAAAATCAACGCCAGGAACGCGTGCAACCTCCATCTGACAATGCCCACCACCACCACCGCCGCACCGGCCAGCAGCACCAGCCATGGATACCAGACCGCCGGCTCCGGCGGGACAGCAGGATCGACGGCGGCGAACAGGGACGAAAGCTCAGTGAAATGCGGGGGCATGGGGCCCGAGACTAGAACGTGGGCGCCGGCGGGGAAAGCCCGAATCAGCCAAAAAGTGGCCGTCGGTGCTCATGCGTGCATGCTTGCGCGCCCTCGCGCCCTCGCCCTAGGGCTCCAGCCCGTCCAGCATTTCCAGCAAGGTGTCGACCAGCTTCTCCAGTTCGCCCTCCGGAATCCGGCTGGTGCTCAGCCAGGTTTCATAACCGCCGAGTTCAAAGTGGCGGGCCGGCGGGAAGTAACCCAGATAACCCTGGGCCATCGAGATGATGAACGCGTGGTCCAACCCATGGCGCTGCTTGAAATCGAGGCCGGTCTCGGCAAACACCTCGCCCGGCATGGTGGCGATGCCGACCCCGCCGATGCGCATCACCTGCAGCGGAAACCTCATGTGGTCCGGTGACTCGTGCAGCTCCAGCCAGCGCCGCGCATAGACCGGCGTGCGGCGGTCGCTGAACGCATGGTCCTCCGGCAGGGCCGCGATCTCCCGTGCCCACGCCAGCTGTCCTTCGTCCGGCTTGCGCTGCGGCACCTCGACCTCGCGGAAGTCCGCCGCCAGCCTGACATGATCAAGAAACTCAAGTCCCTCGCCGATGCGAGCCTCCACCTGGTCGGCGACGTCGGACGCCACCTCGCGCATGCGCTCGTAGCGCTCG
>SKLO01000499.1 GCA_007123195.1 Verrucomicrobiales bacterium
GCCGGCTCGACCTGGTGGTGACGACCCACAGCGAGCAGGGACGGTTCTACCTTTACCTGAACGAAGGCCTGGACGGCAATGGCGTGCCGCGGTTCCGCGATGTCACCGCCGAGGCCGGGCTCGGCGCCGTGGTGCCGAACAAGATCCCCCACGTCGAGGCGCAGGACTTCGACAACGACGGCTGGCCGGACCTGTATGTCTCGGCCGGCTGGCTTGAGGACGACCGCTTCACCCCGCTGATCTACCGCCACACCGGTGTGCGCGACGGCATCCCGCGGTTCGAGCCCAACCGCGAGATCAGCGGGCCGATGCACTACTACCCGGCCGGTCCCACGGCCGACTTCGATGGCGACGGCCGGATCGACATCTTCCTGTGCAACTGGTTCGACGACAACCGCAGCCGCCTGCTGCGCAACGAATCGTTCCGACGCCATTGGATCCAGGTCAGGGTGCGGGGCACGCGCATCAACCGCGACGGCATCGGCGCCGAGGTGTTCGTGCGCCCGGTCGGTCAACCCGACGAGTTGCTGGGCTACCAGCAGATCAGCACCGGTTACGGCTACGCCAGCGGCCAGTTGCCAATCGCCCACTTCGGCCTCGACGACGTCGGTCGGGTCGATGTGGAAGTGCGGTTCCCGGGTGGCGGCGTTGTGCACAAGACCGATGTTCCCGGCGAAACCCGATTGCTGGTGGAGGAGCCGCAGCCCTGAGCGGCGCCTGATTGCTAGTGTGGAGTAGACATTCCTGTCTGCTCACGACACCCCCGACGGTGTGCCCCCGTCGCGACCGCTTGGAGCAGCTTGTGGCTTCCCGGGCTCAGGCTGGTGTGGCTTGGCCAGGGTCTCGCCTTTGGCAACGGCAGACAGGAATGTCTGCCTGCACTCTGGGCCATCACCAATTCTAGCGGTGGAGAGCGACTCGACGGGCGGCGGCCGCACCCAGTGTGGAGTAGACATTCTTGTCTGCTCACGACACCCCCGGGAGGCGTGCCCCCGTCCTGGGCCTGGCGATGATCGTGTGGGTTCCCGGCGCTCGGGCGCCGCCGGGTGCGGCCCGCCGTCAAGGCAGGTTGCCGGCCGGGATCGCGCGGGGTTTGGACAGGCGCGCCGCCTCCTCGGCGATGATTCGCATGCCCTCGCGCACGACCTGCTCGGGCTGCGAAAACGAGATCCTCAGGCATTGGTCAGGGTGGTCCCACGGCTCGTCGAGGCCGAAGCTGAAGAAGCGCCCCGGCACCACCAGCACCTTGCGCTCCTTGAGCCGCTGGTAGAACTCCCAGGTGGTGATGCGCAGATCGCGCAGCCATAGCCACAGGAAAAACGCCCCGTCGCTGTGATGCACCCGGTAGTCGACCCCGGCCCCGCGCATGGCCTCGTCCAGCCAGCCCTGCGCGCGCGCCGAGGCGTCGCGGTAGAACGGCCCGATGGTGTGCTTCGCCAGTTTGAGGATTTCGCCTGATTGGATCATCGGCAGCACCATGGTCTGGCCGACGTTGTTGTTGGCCAGGGCGCTGACCGAGGTGATGCGGCGCATCGCCGAAGCGATCTCGGGCCGCGCCACCACGATGCCGGTGCGGGTGCCGGGCAGGCCCAGCTTGGAGAGCGACAGCACCAGGATCACGTGCTCGTCCCACAAGGGTTTCGCTTCGGTGAACACCGCGCCCGGGAACGGCAGGCCGTAGGCGTTGTCCACCAGCAGCGGCACCCCGCGCTCGCGGGTCAGGTCGATCAGGTGCCCGAGATCGCTGTCCGACACCACGTTGCCGGTCGGGTTGGTCGGGCGCGACAGGCAAACCGCGCCAATTGGCTCGCTCCACGGCAGGCGGTCAAACGGGATGCGGTAGCGGAACCGGTTCTGGTCCGGCGAATCCTCGATCACCGGCGGCGTGGCGACGAAAAACGAGCGGTGCAAACCCTGAGCCGCGTAGCCGATGTACTCCGGCACGATCGGCAGCAGCACCCGCCGCGCCGGGCCGCCGTCGCGCCCGGCCCCGGCCAGCAGGTTGAACAGGTGGAAAAACGCGGTCTGTCCCCCGGGGGTGATTGCCAGATGCTCGGGCGTGATCGGCCAGCCGAATTCCTGCTGCAGCAAGCCGGCCATCGCCCGCAGGAACGCTGGATTGCCCCCCGGCGGGTCGTATTGCACCATCATCCGGTCGAAGCTGTCGCCGTCCTCGAGAAGCTCGGCCATGCGTCGCCGCCACAGCGCCTGCACCGACGGGATCGCCGCCGGGTTGCCGCCGCCCAGCATGCGCATCTGCGGGTCGTTGTTGAACGCCCGCCCCAGATCCTCCATCAGCAGGTCGATACCGGTGGGCTCGGTTAGGCTTCCATAACTTGAAAAAACGGGGACAGGCAATGGCATGGTGGTGTGGAACTAAAGATGGCGGAACGGGAGGCACCGGGCAGTCCGTCGCGGCGTTGGCAGAACCCGGGGCCCGATCCCGGCTGGACCGCATCACAACGGACTCGGCGGCGGCAGCGGCATGCGGACCTCAATGTGGCGCACCGGCTGCTCCCGCTGGTCGAGATACCAGCCGCCCGGTGCCTCGAACACGCCGCCCAGCTGGTCGGCGTCCTCCGGCCCGAAGGCACTGGCGACCAGCTTGAGCCGCAGGCTGCCGTCCTCCTGCAGCTCGGCGACCTGCGGTTCGTCGGAGCGGATCAGGTTGCTGTCACAAAAAAATCGCAGCCCGTCAAGGTCGGCCACAGGGGTGGCGTCGATTCCCTCCTCGCCGGTGCCGCGGATCACGATGGTCACGGTGGCGGCATCGCGCTCGGCGGTGAATTCAAAACCACGCGCCGGCTGCGGCCGCGCGGCCCGGGCCTCGGCAAACCGCTCCGTCAGGGCGTCATCGGCCGACCCGCCGCCGTCCGCCGCCTCCTCACCGACGTCCGCCACCACCTCCACACTCAGCTCCAGCCGGCGGAATCCCGGATGGCAGGTGGCGGCGCAGCACATCCAACGGGCATCGCCCGCCAGTGTCACCAGTCCCTGTAGCGCATCGTCCGGCACCGTGATGGCGATCGGCAGCAGCACCGGCCCGTGGTAGCCGTGCGCCGGGTAGGGTCCCATCATCACCACCTCGGGAGCCGGCCACTCGATCTCCCCGGCAACCCATCCCTCCGGCAGTTCCCAGTCGATCGCGGTCGGGATGCCCACGATGCCGGGCGCCTTCCAGTAGGTGTGGAACCCCTCCTCGGGCACAATGTCGATGCCCACACGGAAGGTTTCGCCGGGCCGCACGCGGGCGCGCTCGGCCACCAGGCCGATTTCCAGCGGCTGGTCTTCCATGGGGCGGAATCCCTCCACCGCCGGCGCCTCCGGTTCATCGGCACGCGCGGTCGAGCCGGCCCCGCCAGGCCCGAGGGCCAGCGCGACGACCGCGGCCAACGCGGCGGCGGCTCCACGCAGGCACTGCAGCCGGGCGAACCCGGAAGACGGCCCGGCCTGGACAGGAGTGGTGGTTCGTTTCAGGGGAGGGTAGTGGGGATGATTCGGCGACATTGGCGGAAGCAGAGGCATCAAATGACGTTTAATCCCTCGAAGTGTAGGATCAAATGAGGCAAAACCCAAGCGGTAACTGCCCCCGGACCGGCTCCGTCACCCCCACCAACCCTGGTTGCGGGCTTCCGGGTGGCACTTTTGTCACTCAGCTTGGTCGTTGCGACCCCGCCCAATCGTAGGCATGGATTGAATCGGTATGGCGAACATCCGCAAGATCGAACGAATCGACGACACCACCGCCGCTGCGCTGGAGGTGGCCGGCGTGAACACGGTTGAGAAACTGCTGGAGGCGGGGGCCACCGCCAACGGCCGCGCGCAATTGCAGGACGCCTGCGGGATCAGCGCCGACGAACTGCAGGCGTGGCTGCTGCGGGCCGACCTGTTCCGGCTCAAGGGGGTCAGCTCCGGCTACGCCGATCTGCTGGCCGCAGCCGGCATCACCTCGGTGCCCGATCTGGCCACCCGCGAGGGCCGGCCGCTGCATCGCGAACTGGCCGGCATCAACCGCGAACTCAAGCTGGTGCGCCAGCTGCCACCGGTCAGCCACGTCGAACGCTGGGTGGAGGAGGCCGCCGCCCTGCCGCCGATTGCATTCAGCCAGTAGGCGCCCGGCCAGATGGCTCGCGGCGATCACCCCTCCGGCCACGGCTTGACAGCCGGCTGAAGGGGTCCAAATCTGACGAATGAGCCCCATCAAGCCGCCGGTGGACCCAGCCCCCACGTTCTCCACGGCCCGCGTCCCCGCCGCCACCCCGTCCGCATCCGACCTGACGCCAGGGCCGGGAACCCGAGCGGCTCGACGGCATGCGGGCCTGTTGACAATTCTGCTGGCCCTGAGTCTTGGCTTCCCAGCTGGCGGCCTGCCGGGGCCGGCCGCCGGTTCCGCCTGTGAGCCAACCGCCGACCCGGACGACCCCGCGCCGCTCAACATCGTTTTCCTGTTCGCCGACGACTGGGGACGCCACGCCTCCATCTATGCCGCGTTGTCGGAGCAGCCCGGCGTCAACGACGTGCTCGAAACCCCGCACTTCGACCGGCTCGCCCGCGACGGCGTGCTGTTTCGGCACGCCCATGTCAGCGCCCCGTCCTGCACCCCGTGCCGCAGCGCCATCCTGTCCGGCCAGCACTTCTACCGCACCGGCCGCGGTGCCATCCTGCTCGGAGCCCTGTGGGATGACTCCATTCCCACTTATCCGCTGCTGCTGCGCGAACACGGCTACCACATCGGCTTCAGCTACAAGGTCTGGCGCCCGGGCAACCCGCCCGACGCGCCCCACGGTGGCGCCGACCACCGCTACAACCCCGGCGGCCAGCGCTTCAACAGCTTTTCCCAGCATGTCACCCGCCGCATCACCGAGGGCCTGACCATGGAACAGGCCGAAGCGGAACTGCATGAAGAGGTGCGGGTCAACTTCCGCGCCTTCATGGCCGACCGCGAACCGGGTCAGCCGTTCTGCTACTGGTGGGGTCCCACCAACGTCCACCGCAGCTGGATCCAGGGCAGCGGCAAGGCACTTTGGGGCATTGATCCCGACGACCTCGAGGACCGCATGCCGCCGTTCCTGCCCGATGTCCACGAGGTGCGCGAGGACCTGGCCGATTACTTCGGCGAGGTGCAGGCGTTCGATGCCGGCGTCGGCGTCCTGTTGGAAGAACTCAGGGCCAGCGGCGAATGGGAACGGACCCTGATCGTCATCAGCGGCGACCACGGCGCACCCGGCTTTCCTTACGGCAAATGCAACCTTTACGACTTCGGCACCGGCGTGCCGCTGGCGATTGCCGGCCCCGGCGTGCGCGGCGGCCGCGTGGTCACCGACTTTGTCAATCTTGCCGACCTCGCCCCGACGTTTCTCGAAGCTGCCGGGATCGAGCCACCCGAGGTCATGACCGGGCGCAGCCTGTGGCCGTTGCTGGCGTCCGACCAGGAAGGCCAGGTCGATCCCACCCGCGATCACGTCATCACCGGCCGCGAACGCCACGTCGACATGGCCCGCAAAGATTACCTGCCCTACCCGCAACGCGCCATCCGCACCGCCGGGCATTCGTTCATCATCAACTTCAAACCCGACCGCTGGCCGTTGGGCGACCCCTACCGGCTCGACGGCGACAACCCGCCCACCGTCCAGGAACTGAAGACCCGGACATTCGTCACGCTCGCCGACGAGGACGCCGGCCCGACCAAAGCCTGGCTGGTGATGCACCGCGATCACCCGGACTGGCGCGACCATTTCGATTGGGTCTACGGCAAGCGGGCGGGCGAGGAACTCTACGACCTCGCCGCCGATCCTTACGAAACCATCAATCTGGCCAATGATCCCGAATACGCCGACATCCGCGACCGGATGCGCGCGCGGTTGCTGGCCGAACTGGAGGCCACCGGCGACCCGCGGCTGGTCGACGACGGCGCCTACTTCGAAAACCCGCCTCTGGCCGGCCCGCCCGAGTTATGACGCCCGCACATCAGGAACCAGCAACAAGGAGCCCTCACTCCCCCGGCACCGGCCAGACCTCGTCCAATTCCAGATCCCCGCGCAGCGCCGCGCCGATGCGGCCGGTGAGCCGCAGGTAGTGATGCGGGTCCAGTTCCGGCTCGGTCACGAACCTGGCCGGACCCGCCGGCACCGCTGACGTGGTCGGCATGATGGCGGTGGCCTCGTCCAGCTCGTCGAACATCGCCACATACAGCATCCGGCTGCCGCCCTCGAGACGCGCCCGCGCTTGTTGCCAAAGGAATTCGCCTCCCAGCCGCGGCACCTGGTTCAGCTCCGCCTCAACCCCGCGCGAGCGCATCAGGTTGTGCCAGCTGAAGCCCGGGAAAATCACCGGCATGTAGTCCTTGCCGCGCTGCCGGCACCAGGCAAGGTCGCCCTCCTGCACCTGCGCGATCTCGCGCCGGGCCTCGTCGATGCCGCCGTAGCGCCCCACCGACCACGGGCTGACAATGTCCGCCAGCGCGATCACCTCCAGCAACGCCTCGTCCGCCACCGCGTCGCGATCGAGCGTGCGCCAGCCGTAGGGCACCCCGACCATCACGCTGTGGCCGCCGAACTCCGGATTGTCACGCAGAAACAGCAGCAGCTCGCGGCACTCCTCCAGCGTGTAGTCCCGGTCGTCGTAAAAGCCGATGCCCCACACCGCCACCACCGGCCTGCCGTTGTGGTGTTGATAGGTCGGGTCGGAGGTGATCCGCAGCTCCTGCTGCAGATGCTTCCAGTCCTGCATGACCACCGACTCGATCTCGCCCCGCCGCAGTCCGCTCAGGTCATACATCAGCGCCCAGGTGCGCCCGGTGGCGGCGGCGCTGGCGCGAACCTCCGCCAGCACCCGGTCGCGGAACCGCCGCAGCGGGGGCTGCTTCAGCGACACCCCGAAGCGCTGCAGGAACACCCCGTCGATCCGGTGCCGGCGCATCCATTCAAAGTGCCGCCGCACGGTGTCCGGATGCGACGAGCTGAACACCTGCGCCGGCCTGCCGTCGGCATGCCGCAACGGGGTGTCGAATCTCTCGTGCTCGCCGAACTCGCTGAGATCAGGCCACAAGTCGATCAGACACCGGCCGTGACCATCAAAGCCGTAGTGCTTCCAACCCAGCTGGTTGCCGTCCCCGGGCGCCGTGAACCAGCCCTGGTAACCGGCCATCAGGCTGCCATCCAGGGTTGATTTGTCAGGCTGATGCGCCGGCGCTCCGCCAGCGGCCGGCTGCGGTCCGTCCGCCGCGGTCGCCATCCGCGCCAACGGCACCATCGTCGACAGCAGCAGCCATGTCACGGCCAAGATCCGGGCTGGGACTGCTGCCGGTGGAATCGGCCAACCTGACAATCGAATCATGGAATCACGCAGGGAATGGGACCGGCCATTTGCGGGGGCATGGTCATGGGTTGCCAGACAGCGATGCCAATGCCGCACCAACCCGGGACCCGTGCCGACCCGGGTGGAACGTCGGCAGCGATCCCCCCATCCTCGCCATGGCTGGCGGCCGGTCAACAGGAAGTGGGCTGGCGTTGCGCCAGCTTGACCCCGTGCTCCACCGCACCCTGCACATGAGCGAGGCATTCCACCGCGCCGGCCGGCTTGCCCGGCAGGGCGATCACCAGCGCGCTGCCCACCACCGCCGCCAGTCCGCGGCTGAGTATCGCGTTGGGAACCGTGACCATGGATTTCATCCGCATGGCCTCGCCGAACCCCGGCACCTCCACCCGCATGATGCCGCGGATGGCCTCCGGCGTCACGTCGCGCCCGGCAATGCCAGTGCCGCCGGTAGTCAGAATCAGGCCGCAGCCCTGGGCTTCGAACGAACGGATCGCCCCGCGGATCGCCTCCACCTCGTCGGGCACCAGCGCCTCGGCTTCGACTTTCCAACCATAGCCCGTCGCCGCCGCCGCCAGCGCCGGTCCGCCATGATCCTCATACTCGCCGGCCGCCGCGCGATCCGAAATCGTGATGATCCCCACCTTCATGCCTCCACCAGAA
>SKLO01000585.1 GCA_007123195.1 Verrucomicrobiales bacterium
CACAAGCGGAGATCGTCGTGCGCCACGCCGTGCTCTCGCGGCTGCTGCGCGAGCGGTTGCAAACCGATCCCGGTCTCGCCCGCATCGACAGCCAGCGCATCGACGCCGCGTTCGACGAGTTGCAGCAGCGCATCGACGCCAAGGAGGGGCTTGTCAGGCAGGCCATCCTCCACCGCTGGGACAGCCTGTGGCGCGGGCGCCTGCTGGCGGGCACCGGCAGCAGGCTCAACCCGGTCGGGTCCGCCCTGCGCCAGCGCCTGTTCATCCGCGGCAAGCGCGCGCTCAAACTGCGGCAGATGATCCTGGCCGGCGAAACCCATCCCGACGGCGACCCGTTGTTCGACCTCTGCCCCGTGTGGATGGCCTCGCCCGCCACCGTGGCGCAGATCTTTCCGCGCTCGCCCCAGTTCGACAGCGTCATCTTTGACGAGGCGTCGCAGTGCCGGCTCGAGGAGGCGCTGCCGACCCTGTTGCGCGGGCACCGCGTGGTCATTGCCGGCGACCCGAAACAGCTGCCGCCGACGCGGTTTTTCGAGACCGCCCTGGCCGACTCCGACGACATCGAGGCCGAGACCGCCGAAGAGCTGTTCCAGGCCCAGCAGTCCGGCGCCGAGGACCTGCTGGCCGCCGCCCTCAACCTCAACGTCAGCCAGGCGTTCCTCGATGTGCACTACCGCTCGCGCGACGCCGCCTTGATCGAGTTCTCCAACCACGCCTTCTACGGTTCGCGCCTGCAGCCGCTGCCCGGCCATCCCTCGCGCATCGCCCGCACCGCGCCGGTGCGCCTGATCCGCGTCGACGGCACCTATCGCAACCGCACCAACCCCGGCGAAGCCGCCGCCGCCGCCCGGTTGGTGGCCGAACTGCTCGATCAGGAGCGGCCGCCCTCGATCGGTGTCGCCTGCTTCAACCTCACCCAGCGCGAGTGCATCCTCGACGCGCTGGACAAGCTGGCCGCCGAGAATCCAGCCTTCGCCGCCCGGCTCGAGGAGGCGCGCGAGCGCCGCGGTGACGACTCGTTCGAGGGGTTCTTCGTGAAAAACCTCGAAAACGTGCAGGGCGACGAACGTGACCACCTGATCATCAGCACCACCTTCGGTCCCGACGACGAGGGCCGGTTCCGCCGCAACTTCGGCGCCTTGTCGCGCCGCGGCGGCGAGCGCCGGCTCAACGTGCTGGTCACCCGCGCGCGCGCCGTGATCCATGTGCTCACCTCCATCCCCGAGGGCGAATACCTCGGCAGCCAGCCCGCCGCCAGCGGCGACGCCGCCACGGGGCGCCACTATCTCTACGACTACCTGCGCTTCGCCGCCGGCCTGCAACGATTGCTCGACCAGCGTGCTGCCGCAGCCGAACAAGCCGCCGGCGGCGTGTTCCACGGTGGCCGTGCCGGTGGCGCGCCGTCCCCGCTGGTCGATGCGCTCGGCCAATGGCTGCAGGCACGCGACGACGCCGACACCGCGCCCTACTGGGGCAACGACGGCTTCTGCATCGACCTCGCCGTGCGCCCGCGCGTGGGGGCCGGGGAAGAGGGATCACCGGAACCGCTCGGCGTGATGATCGACTTCAACCGCTATCGCAAGACCCCCGACCCGATCGCCTGGGAGCGATTCCGCGGCGCCATCCTCCGCGGCCAGGGGTGGAGGTTGCATCGGCTGTGGTCGCCCGCCCTGTTCCGCGACCGCGCCCGGCAGTTGCAGGCCGTCACCACTCCAGGTGACCAGCTTGCCGGCGGTCTCGTTGGTCTGAACCTGGCCACCGGCGAAGGCGTGCTGCCGGATCTGGGACTGGATTTGGGGTAGGCCGTCAGAGTCGGCATGGCCCGCGCTGCCGCCGATGCGCTGCGGGTCAGCGGCTGAGTTCGAGCATGCGCAGGATGGGCTTCTCGGCGCGTCGACGGAGGTCCTCGTCGAGGGTCACTTCCGGCTCCAGATTGAGCAGGGCGTCGTGCAGCTTCTCGATCGTGTTGAGCTTCATGTAGCGGCAGTCGGCGCAGCGACAGGTGTCGGTGGGGCCGGCGATGAAGGTCTTTTCCGGCACCTCCCGCCGCAGCCGGTGGAGCATGCCGGACTCGGTGACGACGATGATGCTCGACGCGGGCGTGGTGCGCGCGAAGTCGACCATCTTCTCGGTGGAGCAGACCTCGTCCGCCAGCATGCGCACGGCGTAGGTGCACTCCGGGTGGGCGACCACCGCGGCGTCGGGGTGGGATTCGCGCAGTTGCTCGATGCGGTCGCGGGTGAATTCGACGTGCACGTAGCAGGCACCCTGCCAGAGGTCCATCTTGCGGCCGGTCTGTTCCATGACCCAGGCGCCGAGGTTCTGGTCGGGCACAAACAGGATCGGTCGGTCGGCCGGCGCGGACTCGACCATGCGCACGGCGTTGCCGCTGGTGCAGATGACGTCTGACAGCGCCTTGACCCCGGCGCTGCAGTTGATGTAGGCGACCACGTAGTAGTTGCGTTCGGCGTGTTGCTCGAGGAATTCGCGCAGGCGGGGGGCCGGGCAGCTTTGTTCCAGCGAGCAGCCGGCGTTGAGATCGGGGATCAGGACTTTTTTGTCAGGATTGACGATCTTGGCGGTCTCCGCCATGAAGTGCACCCCGCAGAAGGCAATCACCTCGGCGTCGGTGTCGCGGGCCTTGTAGGCGAGGCCGAGCGAGTCGCCGACAAAATCCGCCAGTTCCTGAATCTCGTTGACCTGGTAGTTGTGGGCCAGGATCACCGCGTTGCGCTCCTCTTTCAGGCGGAGGATTTCAGTGCGGAGATCGGGTGCGGCGAGTGTGACCATGGAACCTTCGGGTTGGAAAAACAACCTAGGGCCGAAAGGGCGTTCCCGCAAGTGGCGAGGGGGACTTGTGGTGCCGCAGGGGACACCGCGCCGGCCCGGGGAGCACCCGGGGTCAGTCGTTCGTTCAGGCGCCGACAAGGGAAGGTGCCCGGTCCGGAGGCCGGGCCGGCGCTGCCAGTCGCCACTCGCGCACCAGCAGGGCCAGGGCGACGACCAGCAATACCGAGTCCTGCACCAGCAGACCGGTCTCGGTGCCCCGCCAGAGTTCACCGAAGCAGCCGCAACTGATCGACAGGCCGCGGCTCATGGCTGAGGCGATGGCGGCCAGGAACACCACCAGCAGGCCGGCCAGCAGAAGCAGCGAACCCGAGCGGGTCCGCGACCACCACAAACCGAGGGCCGCCAACACTTCCAGCCACGGCAACCCCATGGCCAGCCAGGCGGCGTAGGGGTCGGGCACCAGCTCGTAGGTGCGGATGTCCATGATGAACCGCTGGGGGTCGAGCAGCTTGATGGTGCCGGCCACCAGGAACACGATCGACAGGGCGGCCAGGCCCAGCCAGGGCAATGACCTGCAGATGCCGCGCCCAACGAGGGCGGCACCAGTGGCAGGGGGGCTGGGGGTGGACTTCGGCATGGGTCAAATCCCGGAGGCTGCGGCCGGCGATGTGGCGGTGGTCCCCGGGACGGTTGCGTTCAAAGGCGCGCCTTCGGCCGGCGGCAGGCCATGGGGCGGGTGGGGAAAAATGGTCGGGGCGACTGGATTCGAACCAGCGACCTCCTGCTCCCAAAGCAGGCGCTCCACCAAGCTGAGCTACGCCCCGTTGCCAAACCATAACCTGCCTTCATCCGGCAGCGCGTGCAACCGTTGATTTGCTGGTGTCGATAGCTGTCGCGGTCGCGGATCAGGACGGGCCGGGTCAGATCATGCCGAGGCGCATCTTGCCTTCTTCGCTGATCATGTCCTGGTTCCAGGCCGGATCCCAGACCAGATCGACGCGGGCGTCGTCGATGCCGTCGACCGTCATGATCCGGGCCTGGGCGTCGGCGGCGATGGTGGGGCCCATGCCGCAGCCGGGCGCGGTCAGGGTCATCTTCACCTCGGCGCGCTTCTTGTCCTCCAACTCGGCGATCTGGCAGTCGTAAACGAGGCCGAGATCGACGATGTTGACCGGAATCTCCGGGTCGTAAACGTTTTTCAGCTGGTCCCAAACCTCCTGCTCCAGAGGCGTGATGCCGGTCGGCACGTTTGACGACGGCGCGGCTTCGCCGGAGTCCGCGGTGCCTTGGCGCTGATTCTGCTGGCTTTCGTCGATGCCGAGGGCGTCGGCGTCGGTGGAGCTGATGCGGGCCAGGCCGGACTCGGTGGCCACGGTGTAGGTGCCGCCCAGCGACTGGGTGATGATGACTTCGAGCCCTTCCGGCAGGGCGATCGTGTCGCCGCTGGGGATCTGGATGGCGTCGACGGTGCGGGTGAGTTTGACGGCTGTGTTCATGTCAGGAAAGTCGGGTGGGCAAGCAGACGTTTGCTGGTCTGTGGATTCAGGAGTCGAGCGGCACAATGCGGATGTTGCCGGAGCGCTTCTCCGGATGGAGGTGGTCGATGAGGTTGGGCGCCAGGGTATCGGCCGGCGGCTGGTCGGCGGCGGGCGCGGCGGTGTCGCAGGCCGGCCCGTCGCCGTCCAGTGCCGCCCGCAGCGCGCCCTCCACCATCTGGCCGCAGTGGATCTTCATCGGTGGCAGCGGACCCAGCGGTGCCGACAACTCGGTGGCCGACAGCTCCCGGGCCTCGTCGGCGGTCTTGCCGCGCAACATCTCCGTGGCCACACTGGCAACCGCGATCGCGGTCTGACAACCGAAGCTCTGGAAGCTGGCCTTGTCGATCACGCGCCGGCCGCTGTCGTCCTCGCGGAACTTCAGCCACATGCGCACCATGTCGCCGCAGTCCGGGCTGCCGACAGTGCCGACCGCGTCGGCGTCGGTCATTTCGCCGAGATTTTTCGGGGTTTCGATCGCGTCGTTGAAAATTTCCTGGTCCATGGGTTGGCTCGGCGGCGGCGGGGAGTGGGTGCGGGCGGTTCAGCCCTCGATTTCAATCCGGTAGCGAGGCAGCGACGGATCCACCTGGAGCGACCAGGCGTCGATGCCGCCGGCCAGCGCCTTGGCGCCGGTGAATCCGTGGCCGAGCAGGTAGGCCACCAGGTCCAGCGCCTGGCCGGCGCCGCTGTGGTCGTAGATCAGGATCGGCTGGTCCGGCGGATGGGAGGCGAACACCTGCTGCAGGGTGTCCTGGGTCATCAGGTTCGACCCCGGAAGTTTCACCGCCTCGTGTTCCTCGCGGGTGCGCGAGTCGAGCAGCAGGGGCGGGTTGTCACCCTTGAGCCACTCCGCTGCCTCGCCCGGCTCCACCTGCAGGGCGGCCTCCTGGTCGTGGCTTTCGACGATGTGGCGGATGACCTCGTCGACCGGCAGGTCGTCGTTGCGCCGGCAGACGTCGGCCAGGGTTTCGGTCGGCTGGAAACCGCAGGAACGGCAGCCGCCGATGTGGTAGCCGGCAAACAGAGCGCGCTGGGCGCCCGGGTAGGCGACCAGCAGGTCGCGCATGGTAATGGACGGCGAGATCTCGGTGGTGGTGGTCATGATGCTGGTGCTCAAGACGGAAACGAACCGGCGCCCCCGGAGGCGTCGCTCAATCCGGGCTCACGCTACCAGCGGAGCCGCCGGGGTCAATGCCATTCCCGTGGTCGTGATGGGAAGGCGGCGGGGCCGGGGGTGCCCGTTGCGCGAGGACCGGGACCAAGTGGCGGTTCCATTCGCAGGGGTCGGAAGGAGCCGTGAGGGGAGTGGACACGGGGGGACGTGCGGCGCGCACCCCGGTCGAGGCCGGAGTGAGGCGGCGGGTCGGGGGGCGGGCTCTCTACAAAGTGTCAGACAAGTTGTAGCATTTGTGCTTGCGGTCTGGGCGAGGCTGGCATCGAGACGGTGGGCAGCCCGTGCTTCCGGTTGGGGGCGTCGGCCCCGGCTTTTCTCTGGAGCCGCGCCGGGTCCGCATGTAGGGTGGCGGTCGATCATGGCGACCGACCCAAGAGAGGTGCAGATTTATCTGCTGCCGAACCTGATGACCGCTGGCAACCTGTTCTGCGGGTTCCTGGCCGTGCTGCAGGTGTTCCAAGGCATGCTGGCGCCGGAGGGCGGCGTTGAACATTATTATTATGCCATCGCCCTGATCCTCGGCGCCTGCATTTTCGATGCGCTCGATGGCCGGTTGGCCCGCATCGGCGGCAAGGAGTCGGCGTTCGGTCGCGAGTTCGACTCCCTGGCCGACATCATCTCGTTCGGCATCGCGCCGGCGCTGCTCGTCTACCAGATCGTGCTGGCGGATTTCCCCGACCGCATCGGTTACATGATCGCGTTCGTCTACCTGCTGTGCGGCGCGATGCGGCTGGCGCGTTTCAACTGCGTGGCGGCGGAGGACGACGGGGCGGTGCGCAAGGATTTCAGCGGCTTCCCGATCCCTGCCGCGGCCGGGGTCATCGCCTCGATCACACTGTTCCTGCTTTGGTGGCAGGGTGAGGAACGCATCATGGGACCGTGGCGCTATGCCCTGCCGCCGCTGATGCTGATGCTGGCTTACCTGATGTTCAGCCACATCCGCTACCCGAGTTTCAAGGCGATCAATTTGCGCACGCGCCGTTCCCCGGCGTATGTGTTCATCGCGATCGTCGCGCTGGTGGCCACGGTGTTGTTCTGGCAATGGATGCCGGCGGTGCTGTTCGTGAGCTACCTGTGCTACGGGCTGGTGCGGCCGTGGGTGTCGCGCCGCTGGCGGCGCGAGATCGAGCAGGAGACCGGGGAAAACGGCGATGACCCCGACGAGGATCTCGAGGACCTCGACGATCCCGTTGCGATGACCGGGCACGACGGTGGCGTAGACGAAAAGGACGAAGGGGACGAGGCCGGCCGGGCACCGGTGGTTCGCTGACGGGGCGGGGGACTGGGCCAATGACAGGGTCGCCGGGCGGGGCGCGTTCAAAGGCGAACCACTGCCCCCGCACGAACCACATGACCAGCCCCCGTGAACCCGTTGTTGCCGTCGCTTTGCCTTGCCACACCCCGCCGCGGGCGCGGCGGCGATTGAAGCCTGACCAGAGTCGGCGCCGGTCCCCCTGGCGCGCCTTTCTCGCCGCCGCCCTGATTTTGTGCGGGTGGATGCCGGTAGCCATGGCGGCCGATGCGGACAGCGATCCTGTGTTGCAGGCGGGCGCGGCCACCAGCAACATCACGCCGCCGCTGGGCGAGCGCATTGTCGGCGGGTTCTACCCCAATCCGGCGGAGCACGTGCACGACGAGCTTCATGCCCGCTGCCTGGTGCTCGACGACGGCGAGACCCGGCTGGCGCTGGTGGTGTGCGATCTGTTGGGGATCGGCACGCCGCTCAGCAGCCACATTCGCGAACTGGTGGAGCAGCAGACCGGCATCCCCGCCGGCCACGTGCTGCTGGCCGCGACCCACACCCATTCGGCCACCAGTGTGCTGGGACCGAACCGTTACTCGCTGGAACATGAGCTGAGCGATTACCAGCGATTCGTCGCCCGCAGGGTGGCGGACGGCGTGCAGCGGGCGATCAACCAGTTGGAGCCGGCGCGCATTGCCTGGGGCGCGGCCGAGGAACCGCGGCACGTGTTCAACCGCCGCTGGCACATGAAGCCGGACACCGCCCCGCCGACGCCGTTCGGTCACACCGACCCGGTGGTGATGAACCCGGGCGGCCAGCGGGACAACCTCGACCGCCCGGCGGGCCCGGTGGATCCGGAGATTTCGTTCCTGTATGTGCAGGCGGTGGAGGACGATCGACCGCTGTCGCTGCTGGCCTGCTACTCGCTGCACTACGTGGGCGGCATTCCTGGCGACACCATTTCGGCGGATTACTTCGCGGTGTTCGGCGCCGAGATGGAACGACGCCTGGGCGCGCGGGACCAGGCGCCGCCCTTCGTCGGCATCCTGACCAATGGCGCCAGCGGCGACGTCAACAACATCGACTTCACCAGCGAGCGCCCGCGGCGCGAGCGCTACGAGCGCATGCGCGAGGTGGCGTCCGACGTCGCCGACCAGGTGGAGGCTCGCATCGGCGAGGGACTTGAGTTTCTTGATCATGTCAGGCTGGCGGCGGACTTCCGCGAGGTC
>SKLO01000414.1 GCA_007123195.1 Verrucomicrobiales bacterium
AGGCCGCGGCCGCGCCCTACCTCGAGCGCCTGCCGTATCCCGACCCGGACCAGATTCCCTATCGCGGACCCATTGACGGCCCCGATCCGACCGCATGGGACCGGCTGGAGGACGGCGATCCGCGCGATGACAGCCGTGCCCCGGAGGTGAATGGGCCTCAGACATCCTGACGGGGGAGGCTTCGATCACCTCAAGGTGTAGACTCGTTCTCACGCGCCCTGGCGCTGACGGCGCAGCGCCGGGACACCCGCATGTCACCGTGTCGTTGCGAAGGTTTGACAGCCGACCGTGACCGGTCACTCCATCGACGCCGCCACGCCCGGCCGGGCCTGATGGCCGGACGGGCTGGCGTTGACGATCATGTTGGTTCACACTGGTGGCGTGAGCCGGTTTTTCATCCAGCAGCTGTTTGTCCGTCGCCGGCGGAAGCGCGTCCAACGCCCGTCGTGCGGCCGTCGCCGGCGGCGGTTGGGACCGGCCCGCGCGGTGGTCGGTCTGGCGCTGCTGCTGGCTGGGGCACCGGGCGCGGTGCACGGCGAAGAGGGTCAAGGCGCCGACGTGCGGGTGGCCGATGAGGCCGACCCTGGCGCGGCCGCGGGAGCGGGAACAGACCCGCTCCGCCAGATGGCCGACCAAAAGCAGATCGACCCCCGCGCCTGCGGGCCCTGCGCGGTGTATCACTCGCTGTTGTTCGGTCGCGGCCGGGCCGGCGAGGTGGCGCAGGCCCTGCCCGGACGAACCGCGGCCGAACGCGTGCGCCACCTGCTCGACACTTACGGCTCGCTGCCCTCGACCGTGCGACCGAATCATTCGATGCAGAATCATCGCGGCATGCACTGGCAGGATGTGGCGGTGTTCATGAATGCGATCCTCGCCGACCATGGAGGCCCCGTGGTGACCGGCGGCTACCTCAACCGGGGCCGGGACGAGCCGCAGCTCGACCACCTGCGCCGCGTTCACGGCTTGCTCAGCACCAGCCTCGATGCCGGCTGGCCGCCGGTGGTGGCGGTTCGCTCCTACGTGGCCGACATCAACCCCAACCGCGGGGTGGTCGAATGGCGCACCGGCGAGTCCCACTACCTGGCGGTCACCGAGATCGGCGCGCTGGCCGAGGCGGGGGACGGCGGTTTTCCGTTCCGCTACGCCGACTCGTTCCGGGTGGGGGTTCACCAGGGCTTCATCCACATCGAGCGGCAGCGGGATTTTGAGGCGCAAACCACGGTCGACGCGATCGGTCGCTGGGTGGATGACTACCCGTTCCTGACCGTGACGGCACCGTTCCTGCGCATGGTGGAACTCGATGTGCCCCTGCACTTGCGCACGGTGGTGACCCTGCATCACGCGGTGGTCCATCTTCCGCAGGCCGGGGCGACCACCCCCGCGGACCAGCCATGATTTTTGAACCCGGACGGCCGCACCTGCGGATGAAAAAATCCTTGGGAGCCTGATGATGACCAGCATGCCGGATTCACCCGATCCACCACCCATCGCCTGCCCGGATTCGCCTGCGGAACCGCTGCCGCCGGTCGCGCTCACCATGGGCGACCCGGCGGGCATAGGCCCCGAATTGTGCCTGCGCCTGCTGGCGATGGACCCTGGTGAACTCGGCGCGCGACCGGTATTGATCGGCAGCCGGCGCCTGCTTGAGCGGGTCGCGCAGGCCGCCCGCCTGCCCGTGCCCGACGGCCTGCGGATCATCGGCGCCGAGACGGACCTGCCGCCCCAACCCGCGGCCCCGGTGCTGGTGGACCTGGATTCCATGCCCAACCTCGCCGCCGACGCCGCCGCGGTGGAGCCGGGGCGGGTGTGTCCCGCCGCCGGCCGGCTGGCGGCGGCGGCGGTGGAACAGGCCATCCGCATGGCCGTCGCCGGGCGGGTGCAGGCGGTCTGCACAGCCCCCGCCAACAAGCTGGCGCTGCACGCCGCAGGCATCGGTTTTCCCGGACATACCGAGTGGTTTGCCGCCCGCACCGGGGCCCGACGCTGGTGCATGTGCTTCCATACCGACGAACTGATCGTGTCGCTGGTGACCATTCACGTCGGTTACCTCGAGGTGCCCGGGTTGCTCAACCCGGAGCGCATTGCCGAGGTGATCGACCTGACCGGCACGTTCGCCCGCGACCTGCTGGGGCGGGCGCCCCGGCTGGCGGTGCTGGGTTTGAACCCCCATGCCGGCGAGGGCGGCCGGTTCGGCGCCGGCGAGGAGGAACGATTGGTGCAACCAGGCATCGACCTGGCGCGCCGCGCCGGCTGGCAGGTCGATGGGCCGTTGCCGCCCGACACCGCCTTCATCCCGGCGCGCCGGCTGGCGACCGACGCCTACGTTTGCCTGTATCACGACCAGGGGCTGATCCCGCTGAAGATGCTGGCCTTCGACCGGGCGGTGAACCTGACTCTCGGGCTGCCGATCATCCGCACGTCGGTCGATCACGGCACCGCGTTCGACATTGCCTGGCAGGGGCGCGCCCAGGTCGGCAGCCTGGTGGCGGCGATGCGGCTGGCGGCCCGGCTGGTGTGCCGCCTCCGAAATACCTGCCCTTAATAAGATCCTTCGATCCTTTGAAAATGGGTCGCTTGGCTCCCCGGGATTGAAGACCGCCGCCTCCTTTTTCGCAGAGGACCAATGCGGCCGTGAAGGAACCAGACGCCGGGAACGAGCGACCCGCACCCCGGTCGAATTGCCAAGTCAACAAGGCATCAGCCCCCGGTCAAACGACGCCCGCATGGTCCCGCAGGAGTCACCCGTTGCCAGCCACCTGCTACCGGCTGAGTTCGTCCTGCGACAGCGTCTTGAAACCGGCGTCGCGCAGGACGCCGAGGGTGAAGTCGGTGTCCTCCACCGCCAGCGCCAGCACGGGGTGCCCGTTGGGGCGGCTCATGAGCGAGTAGCAGAACTGGATGTTGAGTTCGGCGGCGAGCAGCGCGGCCAGGCAGCGACCGAAGTCGGCCGGCGCTTCCTTGAGTTCCACCACCACCATGTCGCGGACGGCGTGCGGGATGCCGCGCTCGATGAACAGGGTTTCGAGCGTCTCAGGGTCGGTGACGACCATGCGCACCAGGGTGACGTCGGCGTGATCCTGCACGCTGTGGCCCAGCACCAGCACATGGGCGTCGTTCATCAGGCGCACCAGCGACAGGAACGCGCCGACCCGGTTTTGCAGGAACACGCTGAACTGGCGGACCTTGCTGCGGCTGATTTCGGTGGACGATGCCATAACTGAGGATTGCGGTGACGGGGAACAAGTTGAAGTCGGATGGAGTAGAAGCGGATGGGCCGGCGTCGAAGGACCGGCCCGGAGCGGGCGCCGGCCCGGCAGGTGGGATCGCCGGCGCGGTCAGCCGGCGTCGGTGGCCGACTGGCGCAGGCGGTAGTCAGGGAAGCGTTCGCGCAGCAGGTCGATCATTGAGTCCGCCTGTTCGGTCTGGCCGAGTTCGGTGAGGGTGACCGCAGCCTTTTCCAGCGCCTCCGGCGTGACCTCGGGATCCTCCAGCCAGATCTGGCTGACAATGATGTAGCGGCCGGCGGCTTCCTGCAGCGAGGCGCGGGCGTCCTCATGCCGGCCCTCGCTGGCGGCGATGCGGGCGCGGGCGCGGGCGACGTCTCCCTGCACCACCCGCAACTGGGCGTTGACCCGGCCCTCGTTCTGCATTTCCAAACCCGAGGCGACGCTGGCCTCGGCCTCGTCGAGTTGGTCGAGCATGAGCTGGGACCTGGCCTTGCTCAGGTAGCCGCGGGCGCGGTCGGAACGGCCTTCCACCGCATTGAGATAGTGGTCGATGGCACTGATGCTGCCCTCGTAGTCGGCGACATCAATGCGCGCCTCGGCCAGCGCCCGCCAGACGATGGCCGGGGTCCGGTCGGGCTCGCCCGGGGTCGACGCCAGCGTGAGATAGCGGTTGGCCTTGGCAGGCTCGCTCATTTCGGCGTATTTCAACCCGAGCCAGGACAGCACGTTGGGATGCACCATGGCGTGCTCGACCTCGTCGGTGTAGCGGTCGATCTTGCGCGCAAGCCCGTCAACGTCCTCCAGATAGTAATGGGCCAGCACCAGTTTGGGCAGGGCCTTCTCGCGGTAGTTTTCCGGGTCCATGTCGACCGCACGGGTCAGCGGATCGATCGACGGTCGGAAATCGCGCATTTCGAAGTGCCCCCAGCCGATCCAGTAGTGGGCTTCGGCGGCGGCGATGCTGTCGGGAAAGTTCTCCAGCAGGCCGTTGAAGGCGCCTACCATGCCGGGCAGGTCGCGGCGCTCGAACTGGACGATGCCGAGCTGTTGCCAGGCCATTTCGGCCGCCGGACTGTCCGGGTGTTCGCGGGTGACGTGCTCGAGGTCCACCACCGCCTGATCGAACTGGCCGAGCAGCTTGTGGGCCACGCCGCGCTGGGCCCGGGCCTCGGCGATGGATTCGTGCTCGGGGTAGCGATCAAGAAACCGGGTCCAGGAATCGACCGCGGCATACGGCGCGCCGCCCTGGGTCTCGGTCCAGGCCTTGTTGAACAGGGAGGCGGCGCGGATGGATTCCGGCACCTGGTCGATATCGACCTTGGTGAACGCCTCGGCCGATCTTTCGTAGTCCTGCTGGTTGAAGTGGAACTGGGCCAGGATCAGGCGCACCAGGGAGAGGTAGCGATGGTCGGGATGGCGCGGGGTGTGGGTGTCGAGGAACGCCTGGGCGAAATCGGGCAGCTTGTCATCACCCAGCACGTAGAAGCAGTAGAGTTTCCAATACCCGGCCTCCAGCGCCTCCTCGCTGTCGCCGCGATGGCGCTCGATCAGCAGGTAGAAATCGATGGCGGCGGTGTATTGCCTGAGAGAGCGGTTGGCGTTGCCGACGACCAACATGACGCGGGCCCAGTTCTCGTCCTGCGGCACGGTGGTGGCAGCTCGGTTGTAGGTGTTGACCACCGCGCGGTAGTCGCTGCGGCTGTAGTAGGTCTGCAGCAGGCTGACCAGGGCAAATCCCTTCCACGTGCTGGTGTCCTCGCCGGTCGGCAAATCGAGCACGCGGTCGAACCTGGCGATCGCCTCCTCCAGCCGGTCGAGCCGGTCGAGCACCAGGCCCGCTTTGGTCATGGCCTCGGCCCGCACCGCCTGATCGGGCGCGATCGGGACCAGCGCGTCGAAGGTCGCCAGCGCCCCCTCGAGATCGCCGGTTTCCAGCTGGAGCGCGCCCAGGGTTTGCATCGCGCCGGTGCGGTTGGGGTTGTCCTCGGCGATGGCGGCCACGCGCTTGAGCGGGGCAATGGCTTCCTCAGGCCGCTCCAACCGCTCGAGGGTGCGGCCGAGGAACAGCAGGCTGTTGTTGAGCCGCTCGCCGGCGTCGAGGTTGTCGACCGCCTGACGGAAGTAGGGCAAGGCTTCGGAGTAGTCGCCGCGGTTGTAGCGCAGGGCAGCCAGGATGTAGGACGCGGCGCCGCTGTCGTTGCCGGTGGGGAACTGGCTGACCAGATTGGCGAACACGCGCTCGGCGCGGGCCTGATCCCCGAGCCTGAGGTAGCTGGAGCCGAGCCGGAACATCACCACCTGGCGATGGCGCCCGCGTGGAAAGGCCTGCAGGTATTCCTCGAACTTGGCGGCGGCAGCGGCGTGGTCCTCGCGGGCGAACAGCAGCGAGGCGAACTCGAACAGATCCTCCTCCGGCTGCGAGGTCACGGTGGCCCCGGAGTCGGGAACCGGTTGCGCACGGATGATGGTCTCCTGGGCCGCGGTCGGCAGGGGCGTGAGGACGGCGAAACCCAGCGCCAGCGCCAGAGCCGAGGCCGGCACGGTGAGCCGGCCGACGGCGCCAGCGGCACCCAGCCGGCCGGGGCAGCGCGCCGCGGCCAGAGGTCTGGCAATACGGGAACCAGGGCTGGAAACGGGCATACTCATGGCGGCGGCGGACCGGATTGGGCAGCGGCGTCCTCCGGTCGGGTGGTGGCAAAGGCAATGTTCCAAATACCGGCCTTCTGGCAGATGTCGAGCACGGTGATCATGTCCTCGTAGGGCGTGGCACGGTCGCCGCGCAGGATCACCGCCTGATCGCGGTAGAAGGCGACGATGTTCTCCAGCCGCTCGAGCAGTTCGTCCTGCGACAGCGCCTGGTTGTTGATGATGATTTCGCCATCCGCGCGCACGTTGACGACGATCTCACCGATGGGTCGGACCCGCGATTCGCCCTCGTCGGCGGCCGGCACCGAGATGTCGAGCACGGTTTCGAAGCGGGCGTAGTTCCAGGTGACGATGAAAAAAATCAGCAACAGGAACACGATGTCGATCATCGGTGCCAGAGGCAGGCCGGTGCCTTGGGCCGGCTGGTAGTTGCGGAACTTCATGTCTCGGTCTCGGTGTCGAGGCTCGTCGTCGTGCGTGGCGTGGCGGCGGCGCGGATCAACCGCCCTGGCGCGAGTCGCGCCCGGCCCCGGTGGGCTGCTGGCGGGCGGCGCTGGCGCTGCGGGTGGCGCGCTTGTATTGGGCCGCCAGCAGGGCCATCAGGTGGGTCGAGGCGGCCTCCAGCTCCGAGATCAGGCGCTGCACCCGGCCGCGGAACACCGAGTAGAATATAAGCGACGGAATGCCGATCATCAAGCCGGCGGCGGTGGTCAGCAGCGCCTGCGACACACCGGCGGCCAGGCCCATCTGCTGGGCGCCGACGAAGGTCTGCGAGGCGATCTCGTTGAACGAGCTGATCATGCCGATGACGGTGCCGAGCAGGCCGACCATCGGGGCGATGGCGCCGATGTCGGCCAGGTAGGAAATGCGCTGGCTGAGCAGGCTGGCCTGGCGGCTGCCCTCGGATTCGGTGACCTCGCGCACCTCGTCGAAGCTCGCGGTGGGGTTGTTGGTGGCAAAGGTGAGGGTCTTGTGGGTGACCCGGGCGATGCACTCGTTGTGACGCTCGCAGACGGCCATCAGGCCGAAGTAGTCCTGTTTGCGGATCAAGGCGTCGGCGGCATCCATGAAGCTGTCGCTGACCACCGCGCCCTGGCGGATGGTGAAGAAGTAGAGGATGATCAGGAACACCGCCAGCACGCTGAGGATCCCGAGCGGGTAGACCAGCCAGCCGATCTGGGCCACCAGTTCCTCGATGGAGAACGGTTCCGGCTCATCCGGCAGGGGCACCGGGGTGATCAGGTCGGCCGACGGACCGATCGACGGCACGTCGGGCAGTTCGATCGGCGGCAAGGGATCGGCATCCTCCTGGCCCGGAGCCACGGGTGCGGCGACGGCGACCAGCCAGAGGATGGCGAACAGGAATGGCAACAGGCGGCGCAGCGGCGGGCCGGGACAAATCATGATGGCGGAGTCTACGCCGCCGACCCCTGCTTGCAACGCGCAATGAAGGCTCCCCGGTGGCGGGCGAAGATTCACGGCGGTGCCAGGCGGACCGGGACGGACGGTGGTTCGTGGTTAGCGTTGAACGAGTCATACGCCGGCCCGACAGGTTCCTTTCGGGCCGATTCAGATGCTCCAGCCATCGCGGTAGGGCAGCTCGAGCCAGACGGCGGCGGCGTCCGGGCTGAGGGTGCCGGCGGCGGGGCTGAATTCGAGCTGGGTGCCCGGAAACCGGGTGGCCAGGCTGCCAAGGCAGAGCAACTCGGCAAACGGCGCCCCCACCTCGAGCCGCGACCAGGGGGCCTCGCCGTGTCCGCCCCGGCGGCAGGCGTCGATCCATTCGTGGTAATGCCCGGGTGAAACGGCCAGCTCCTGCGGCCGGTCGACCGGCACGTCCTCGAAGTCGCGGTCCGGCAACAGCCGCAGGGTGTTGTTGTGGCTGTTGGTCACCAGCAGCCCGTGTTGCCCCACCATGATGCAGCCGGCGCCGGCGGGCGGCAGCACGGCCTCCAGCTCCGATGCGGGCAGGCCGTGGTCGAGCAGCAGTTCCGCCAGCCTCGGTCGCGATCCCGGCGCGTAGTCGGGCGCAGGGCCGTGATGCCAGTGCAGCA
>SKLO01000042.1 GCA_007123195.1 Verrucomicrobiales bacterium
GCCGCTGGGTGGCCCCGCGCCGTCTGCTGGAGAGCGGGTTTGAGTTCAAGTTCCACCACTGGGCCGAGGCCGCGCGCGACCTTGAATCAGCGCCGTGAGGACGGCGATTCGGCGTTGAAAACGAGGATGAAATCACCGGGGTTGGACCCATTCGAACAGGGCTGAGCGGGCCAGTCCCCGTCGATTTCCCCGTCTGGGGAGTCCAGCGATTGACCCAAGCCGCTGATCATGAACCCCCATCTCCCCTTTCCGGTTGAATCGACCCCCGGGCGCGCCTTGACTCGATCGGACATGGCCAAAAGACAACGCATCGACCTTGCCTTGGTCGCGCGCGGGTTGTGCGACTCGCGCGAGCAGGCCCGGCGCCTGATCCTCGCCGGCGAGGTGACGATCGACGGTCACCCCGCCCGCAAGGCGTCCGATCCCGTGCGTGATGAGAGCGAGCTGGTGGTCAAAACCCCGCCCAGGTATGTCAGCCGCGGCGGCTTGAAGCTCGAGGCCGCGCTCGACCACTTCGACATCGATCCCTCCGGCCGAGTCTGCCTGGACATCGG
This sequence comes from Verrucomicrobiales bacterium, assembly GCA_007123195.1. Classification (GTDB taxonomy): domain Bacteria; phylum Verrucomicrobiota; class Verrucomicrobiia; order Verrucomicrobiales; family SKLO01; genus SKLO01. The sequence goes on from SKLO01000042.1 coordinate 555, forward strand.
TGCCTCGACCGGCGGATTCACCGATTGCCTGCTGCAGCGTGGCGCCGCCCGGGTTCACGCGTTCGACGTCGGCACCAACCAGTTGGCATGGAAGATCCGCTCCCATCCCGATGTGCGCGCCCGCGAACAGTTCAACTGCCGTCACCTCAAACCGGACGACGTTGGCGAACCTGTGTCGCTGGTGGTGATCGACGTTTCATTCATCTCCCTGACCTTGATCCTGCCGCCGCTGCCGGTGATGATGACGCCCGGGGCCGACCTGGTGGCGCTGGTCAAACCGCAGTTTGAAGCGGACCGCGATCGCGTCGGGCGCGGCGGCATCGTGCGCGACGAAACCGTGCGCCAGGGCGCGCTCACCAAAATCAGGGATTTCGTTGCCAGCGAACTGCCTGCGCTGCAGTGGCTGGACGCCATCGACTCCCCGCTGGCCGGCGCCGATGGCAACCGCGAATTCCTCGCCTGGTGCCGGCGGGCTGACGCCTGAACGCCCAATCGCCGATTGAATCCGGCACCGGACCGGTGTTCATTGACCCACCCGGCAGGTGCCCGCCTCACGCGGACGCCGCCTGCCCTCACGTGACCACAATGACCACGCCGACTGCCGACACCGCGCCGATGGACTTCGGCGACCTGCGGGGAATCCTGCGCTATGTGCCGCAGTTCCGCGGTCGCATCATCGTGGTGGCGGTCGACGGCGGTGTCCTGCAGTCGCCCAAGGTTGCCAACCTGCTGCTTGACCTGGCGGTGCTCAACTCGCTCAACATCCCCACCGTGCTGGTCCACGGTGCCGCCGCCCAGGTGCGCGAGCTTGGCCGCCGGCGCGGCGTGGCCGTGAGCAACGACGACGGTGCCGGCGCCACCGACCAGGCGACGCTCGAAGTCGCGATCGACGCTGTATCGCGGGTCGGCCACCAGCTGATGTGCGACCTCACCGCGCTCGACCTGCGCGCCGCCACCACCAACGCCCTGATCGCGCACCCGACCGGCCTGCGCGACGGGGTCGATCTCGGCTTCACCGGCCGCGTCGAGCGGGTTGACGCCGCCGCGCTCAAGGCCCTGATTCAGGAACGCCTGATGCCGGTGATTCCACCGCTTGGTTTCGATGGCGGAGGGCGCACGCTGCGGCTCAATTCCGACGCCGTCGCCGCCGAGGTGGCGCTGGCGCTCGACGCGCTCAAGCTGGTTTACATTGGTGAACAAGGGTTGCAAACCGCGGCCGGTGATCGCATTGCCCAGCTGACCGTGCAGCAGGCGCGCGAACTGGCCCGGCCCGCGCCGGCGGATGCCGCGACCGACCGTGCGCCGTTGCCGCCAGGCCTGATCTCAAAGCTGCGCTACGGGGCGCTGGCCTGCCAGGAAGGCGTGCCGCGCGTGCATCTGCTGGCCGGCGACCGCGACGAAGTGCTGCTGGCCGAACTGTTCAGCGCCCAGGGCGTCGGCACCATGATCCACGCCGACGCCTACCATCATGTGCGCAAGGCCAGCGCCGCCGACCTCCCGGCGCTGCTCGCCATGATGCAGTATCCGGTCGAGGAAAGCGCCCTGCTGCCGCGCAGCAAGGCCGACATCGAGGCCCGCCTGGGTGACTTCAGGGTGATCGAAGTCGACGGCCATCTGGTCGGCTGTGTCGCCCTGCATCTGCATCCTGACGGCGTTGCCGAGCTGGCCGGACTTTGTGTGCGCCGGGCCAACAAGGGCCGGGGCTTTGGTCGGGAACTCGTGCGTCACGTCGAGAACGAGGCCCGCCAGCACGGCTGCCGCCGGCTGGTCGCGCTTTCGACCCAGGCGTTCCGCTACTTTGAGGAACGCCTTGGCTGGGAGCCGGGCGAAATCAACGACCTGCCCGAGCCGCGCCGCCAGGCCGCCGCGGCCAACGGCCGCAACTCCCGCGTCGTCCGCCGCGAGCTGGGGTGAAGACAGCGGTGGCCTGCTCTCCTCGAAGCCCTGGCTCCGATGGCCGCGGCGTCGATCGACGTCTCCAGCCCCAACCTGCTGGATCCTGAACCCGCACCGGGATGGTTCCATTTCCGGTTGAACGACGAGTGGCTGGGCCACTTCAAGGAAAACCATCGCCTGGTCAAAGAACGCCCCGCCGGAAAAGGACGCCCCCGTTGACGGCATGCGCCGGCCGGCCCAAACCCGTGGCGGCGACGGTCGTCCACAGCCCCCCGCCCCTGCCCCTGCCCGGGCTGCAGCCGATCAAATCCGCGCCCGGTCGTTTGAAGCCGGGGGCCTTTCCCGCGACACAAAGGCGTGGTAAGTTCCGTTTGATGACCAACGCCGCCCCACCGGCTGTCGCCCCGTCATGATCACGCGATCCCCACTGCCCCGATCCACCAAAGCGCCCGCCGGCACGGCCCCGATCCTGCTGGCCGCCTGCCTGCTGACCGCGTCGGCGGTCCCCGGCCTGCACGCGGCCGACGGCGAACCGCTCGGCTTCAACCAGCACATCCGCCCGATCCTGTCGGAGAATTGCTTCGCCTGCCACGGCTTCGATCAACACGAACGCAAGGCCGGCCTGCGGCTCGACACCGCCGAGGGCGCCTACGCCGGTGGCGACCAGGGCGCCGCCGCCATCGTTCCGGGCGATCCCGACGCCAGCCTGGTCTGGCAGCGCATCACCGCCACCGACCCGGCCGACATCATGCCGCCGCCGGAGGCTCACCGAACCCTCAGCGACGAGCAGAAGGAACTGGTCCGCCAATGGATCGCCGAGGGCGCCGAATACGAGGAACACTGGGCCTTTGTTGCCCCCCGGGGCATCGATCCCCCCGAAGTCGAGGGCCGCGAGCACCCGATCGACCGCTTCCTTGAGCACCGGCTGCAGCGCGAGGGGCTGGAACCGGGTCCGCGCACCGACCGCGCCACCCTGATCCGGCGCGCCAGCTTTGCCCTCACCGGCCTGCCGCCCACGGCGGAGGAGGTGGTCGCTTTCGAGTCCGACCCCGCTGCTGATGCCTGGGAGCGGCTGATCGACCGCCTGCTTGAGTCGCCCCATCACGGCGAGGAAATGGCCCGTCACTGGCTTGACGTCGCCCGCTACGGCGACACCCACGGCCTCCACCTCGACAACGAGCGGCAGATGTGGGCCTACCGCGACTGGGTCGTCGAGGCGTTCAACCGCAACCTCCCCTTCGACCAGTTCACCATCGAGCAGATCGCCGGCGACCTGTTGCCCGAGCCCACCCGCGACCAATTGGTCGCCACCGGCTTCAACCGCTGCAACGTCACCACCGGCGAGGGCGGATCCATCAACGAGGAGTGGATCTTCCGCTACGCCGTCGACCGCGCCAGCACCGTGGCCTCCGCCTGGATGGGCCTGACCGCCTCGTGCGCCGTCTGCCACGACCACAAATACGACCCCATTTCCGCCCGCGAGTTCTACCAGCTCTACGCCTTCTTCCACTCCAACGCCGACCCCGCGATGGACGGCAACAGTCTGACCGTCGCACCGGTGCTCAAGCTGGCCACCGACGAGCAGGAGACCCGCCTCGCCGAGCTGGCCGAACTGGTCGCCGAGCACGAGCGCCAGCTTGAGGAACAAGTCGCCGGCGCTCTGGCCGACTACACCGACCCCGCCGAACTCGACCCGGCGCCCGAAGTCCAGGTGGTGGACCACGTTTGGATGGATGACGACTTCCCCGCCGGCGCCCAACTCCAGTTCAGCGGCAGCGAAACCCCGCTCACCTGGGTGCATCGCGACGACGGCCCCGTGTTCAGCGGCGAGCGCTCGATCGTGCGCCAGGGGGCCGACGTGGCCCAGGATTTCTACAACGCCGGAGCCGAACCACTCCAGGTGCCGGTCAACGGCCGCTTCTACGTCCATGTCCGGCTCGACGGCGAGCAACCGCCCGGAGCGGTGATGATCCAGTTCCACACCAACCAATGGCGCCACCGCGCCGTCTGGGGCGACGCCTCCCTGATCCCGTTCGGGCAACCCGACAGCCCCGAAAAATTCCACGCCGGCGAACTGCCCCCGGTCGATGAGTGGACCCGGCTCGAAGTCGACGCCGCGGCGATGGGCCTCAATCCCGGCGACCGCGTCAGCGGCTTTGCCTTCACCCTTCATGGCGGGCGCGCCTGGTTCGACCTGTTCGGGGTCGAGGGCCGGATTGACCCCGCCAGCGACGTCAGCCGCTCGTTCCTCGCCTGGCGGCGTCAGGCTGCCGAAACCATCCCCGACGGCCTGCCGGACGACCTCAAACCGCTGGTCGCAAACGCGCCCGACGAGGAGGGCAACGGCCAACTCGACGAGGAACAACACCAGCGCCTGCTCGCTTGGTGGGTGCGCCACACCAGCTCCGTGCCGGCCCATCGCGAAACCCTCGCCCCGCTGGTGGCCGGACTGGATCAGGCCAGCCAGGAGCGCCGCCAGCTCGACGACTCCATTCCCCGCACCTACATCTGGCGGGATCTCGACCAGCCGCGCCCCAGCCGGATCAAGATCCGCGGCGAATACGACCAGCCCGGCGACGAGGTCCAGCCCGGCACGCCCGACTTCCTGCCGCCCTTGCAGCCCGCCAACGACCGCGCCAACCGCCTCGACCTGGCCCGCTGGCTGGTATCGCCCGACCACCCGCTCACCGCCCGCGTCACCGTCAACCGCTTCTGGCAGCAGTTCTTCGGCGCCGGCCTCGTCTCCACGCCCGACGACTTCGGGTCCCAGGGCGGCATGCCCAGCCATCCGGAACTGCTCGACTGGCTCGCCTTGTGGTTTGTGGAAAACGACTGGGACACCCGCGCCCTGGTGCGGCTGCTGCTCACCAGCGAGGCGTTCCAGCGCGAGTCCGCCGCGCCCGCCGACCACTGGCGGCGCGATCCAGACAACCGGCTGCTCGCCCGCGGACCACGGTTCCGGCTCGATGCCGAGCAACTGCGCGACAACGCCCTGTTCGTCAGCGGGCTGATCAACCTTGAACAGGGCGGTCCCGGCGTGCGCCCTTATCAACCGCCCCAGATCTGGGAGCCGGTCGGTTTTGTCGGCTCCAACACCCGCGAGTATGTCCAGGACACCGGCCCCGCGCTCTACCGCCGCAGCCTCTACGTGTTCCTCAAGCGCACCGCACCGCCGCCGTTCATGAGCAACTTCGACGCGCCCGACCGCGAGATGACCTGCAGCGCGCGCGAGCGCAGCAACACCCCGTTGCAGGCGCTGCAACTGATGAACGACGTCCAGCACTTCGAGGCCGCGCGCGCGCTCGCCGAGCGCCTCCTGCGCGAGGGCGGCGACGAGCCCGCGGCACGGCTCGAATTCGCCTGGCGCACCGTGCTGGCGCGCGCGCCCGAACCCGTCGAACTGGAGCGCCTCGCGCCCGTGCTCGAGCGCCACCTCGAACGCTACCGCAACGACCCCGAGGCCGCCGCCGCCGCCATCGACACCGGCGACTCCGCGCCCGATCCGGCGCTCGACCCGGTCGAACTCGCCGCCTGGACCCTGATGGCCAACCTGCTGCTCAACCTCGACGAGACCGTCACCCGCAACTGACCCGGACCGGCCGCCGGCCGCCGGCATCCTCACACTGCCAACACCAGTTCCGACCACGCTGCCCTGACATGAATCCCCTGACCGATTATCATCGACTGATGACCCGCCGCCGGTTCTTCGGCGACAACGGCCTGCGCCTCGGCGGCCTGGCCATGGCCAGCATGGCCGCGCGCGCCGGACTGGCGCCCGCGCCGTCCGCCGCCGCCGACATGGTGCACCCGCCGCTGCCCGGCATGCCGCACCACCGCCCGCGCGCCAGGCGCGTCATCTACCTGCACATGAACGGCGGGCCCTCACAGATCGACATGTTCGATCACAAGCCGAAGCTCGGGGAGCTGTACGACCAGGACCTGCCGGACTCCATCCAGGGCGGCCAGCGCATCACCACCATGACCAGCGGCCAGGCCCGGTTCCCGGTGGCGCCGTCGATGTTTGATTTCAAGCAGCACGGCCAGGCCGGCACCTGGGTCAGCGAGCTGCTGCCGCACACCGCCGGCGTGGTCGACGACATCGCCATGATCAAGACCGTGCACACCGGCGCAATCAACCACGACCCGGCCTGCACCTTCATCATGACCGGCAGCGAGGTGCCCGGCAAAGCCAGCATCGGCTCATGGATCTCCTACGGGCTCGGCAGCCTCAGCAACAACCTGCCCGCCTTCGTCGTGCTCACCCCCACCTGGTCCTCGAGGGCCAGCGCCCAGGCCCTGTTCACCCGCATGTGGAGCAGCGGCTTCCTGCCCACCGAGCACAGCGGCGTCGCCCTTCGCAGCACCGGCGATCCCGTGCTTTACCTGCAGAACCCGGCCGGGGTAGGACGCGACGACCGCCGGGTCATGCTCGACGCCCTCGCCGACCTCAACCAGCGCTCGTTCGAGCGCTTCCAGGACCCCGAAACCACCGCCCGCATCGCCCAGTATGAAATGGCCTTCCGCATGCAGGCCAGCGTGCCCGACCTGACCGACCTCTCCGGCGAGAGCGAGTCCACCCTCGCCCTGTATGGTCCCGAGGTGAACACGCCCGGCACCTATGCCGCCAGCGCCCTGCTCGCCCGCCGCATGATCGAGCGCGGCGTGCGCGTGGTGCAGATCCTCCACCGCGGCTGGGACCAGCACGGCAACCTGCCCAACGACCTGCGCGCCCAGTGCGGCGACATCGACCAACCCACCGCCGGCCTGCTGCGCGACCTCAAGCAGCGCGGCCTGCTCGACGACACCCTGGTGGTCTGGGGCGGCGAGTTCGGCCGCACGGTGTATTGTCAGGGCCGGCTGGCGCGTGACAACTACGGCCGCGACCATCACCCCAGCAACTTCTGCATGTGGATGGCCGGCGGCGGCGTGCGCGGCGGCCAGACCTACGGCGAGACCGACGACTTCAGCTACAACATCACCGAGAACCCGGTGCATGTGAACGACCTCAACGCCACCATGCTCCACTGCCTCGGCATCCGCCACGAGCGCTTCACCTTCCGTTCCCAGGGCCTCGAACAGCGCCTCACCGGGGTCGAGCCCCAGCGCGTGATCCACGATCTCCTGGTGTAGCCTTGACGCCGCACGGTGGCTGTCAATACCATGGCCTGTGCCATGATTCTCGCCAACGCCGTATTAGTGTATCCGGTGCCCTTGATGGGCGGGTTGGACGGCCTTGTGCTGGCGATGGGGGTGGAGGCCCTGGTGGTGTATGGGTATCTGCGCCGCGCCCACAGCCTGCGGTGGATTGCCGCGCGCTTCGTGCTTGCCAACCTGCTGAGCACCCTGGCGGGCCTGCAGATCTACGTGGCCGTCGGATTCAGCTCAAGGGGGCTCACGGAGGATCGCGTTGTCGACTGGCTGCTCGGGGTCATTTGGGCGTTCCTGGTAACGATTTTGATCGAGC
>SKLO01000431.1 GCA_007123195.1 Verrucomicrobiales bacterium
CTCACAGCTGCAGCCGTCGCACCGCGCCGGTGAACGGGTCCAACTGCACCGTGACGAATGTCTCCGGCACGGCGCCGTCGGCGCGTTCGACGTCGACCTCGCGGGCAAAGGTGATGAACCAATGCTCGCGCAGGTCGTCACCACTGCCGACCCGCAGGTTGGTGCCGCCGTCGGGCAGGAAATCAAACGCCACGTAGGTGGCCCCCGCAACCCGCGGACCCTCGTCGGGTGATGCGGGGCGCTCGGGCAGGTCCAGCAGGCTGGAGTGGCGCGGATCCGGCATGGCGATCAGGCTGGTGGCAAAGCGGTGCATGTTGTCGCGCGGCCGGTAGTCGCCGGAGTGATTGTCACGCTGCCACAGCTGCACCCCGCCCCATCGCGGCCGGCCGGATTCCTCGTCGTCCCAGCGGTAGAATCTGACCTGCACCGGGCGGTTTTCGGTGGTGGCCGACTGCTGGGCCACCGTCATGCGCGACAGCACCTCGCCGGCGTCGTTCTGCAGCTGCACGTTGCCGAGGAAGTTGCCCGACATGCCTCCGACCAGCGCCAGCAGGATGCCAAGGATCGTGATCACGACCAGCAACTCGATCAGGGTGAAGCCGCCGTGTCTTCCACGGCGACGGCGCGCAACGGCGATCGGTCGCGGGGTTCGGGCGTGGGATTGGTGTTGGTTCATCGGAAAACCGGCTGCCTGGCATCGACGGCGCGGGTCGAGCTGGCTTGTTGGATGTCTGGTATGGTCAATCCGGGCCCCGGCCCGGCTCAGCCGCCGCGCGGGGTCCATTTGGCCGCCCGCAAGGCCACCGTGGAACTGAACACCCGGTAGCCCAGCCGCTGGTCCCGCAGCGACTGCTCCAGCTGTGCCAGGTCGCTCTCATAGTTGGCGGCATTGGTGAACCATCCCGGCTCCACGAGCACCGGCTGGGTGGCGCCGTCCTCAAGGCGGGCCGCGGCGCCCTCGTCGAGCGCCACCAAGGTCACCCGCACCAGCGGCGGCAACTGGTGCCTGGACGACGGCGGCAGCGAAGGGTTGGCCGAGTCGTAGCTGTAGTTGGGCGCGATGCTGGTGACAGTGGCATTGCCGCCGAAAGTCTGGTTGCGGCGCTCGACGTCGGCCCGCGACTCGAGCGGCTGGATCACCATCGCGATGATGTTCTCCGCCACCACCCGGCAGAACAGCGGCTCGCGGTTGCTGAACCACTCGTTCGAACCCGGCGGCTGGCGGTAGATCGAAAGTTCCTCGGAGGGTTGCCGGTATTCGATCAGCCGGAACCGGTGCCGCGGCTGCCAGGTGCTGCCGAACTCGCTGACAAACGGCGGCTGGAAACGGCTGCCGTCGCTGAACTCAAGGTAATAGCCCCAGGCGTTCAGCAGCCCGCTGAACTCGCGATACTCGTCGTCATTGGAGAACCCCAGCGGAGCGGTGAAAAATACCGCGTGCGACGGGGGCGCGGTGGCCTCGCTCAGCAGTTCCGGCGCCTGACCGGTGACAAAACGCAGCTCCGACTGCGGCACGTAGCGCAGGGGAATCTGACGGCCGCCGCTGGTGGCGTATTCGTAGTCCCAATATGTCTGCAGCGTGGCCTGACTGAGCTTCTGCGTGATGGCCTCGAACGCCGAGCGCGCCTCCTTGAACTGATACACCTGCCCGGTCACCCGGCTGGTCACGTCCTGCGTGCGCGCCGCCATGCCGGCGATCATCACCACCACGAGGGCGAAAATCCCCATGCTGACGAGCAGCTCCACCAGCGAAAAGCCGGCCGGCGTCCGGGCTTCCGAAAGGTCGGGCGCAGGTGCCGGGGAACGGAGTGACAAGTTCATGGGTTCATCATCCTGGCTGGTGGCCGGCCTGGTCGTGGCCCGCCGCGTGGTCGTTGCGGGTGCCGGGCTCATGGCATCGCCACCGGGTCGAGGCTGGCAATCGAGGTGGCAAACGTCCTGATCTGGGGATGGCGCCGACCATCGACGTCAAGCTCGAAAAACTCCAGCCCCACGCCCGGCACGTCGGTGACATCCACCGACAACCGCCGGACAAAGGGGTTCTTCACGTCGTTGTTCAGGTGCGCCATGGCCCCCGGCAGCACGGCACCGTCGCGCGACAGCGACACCCGCGCGGTGAACACCCGGTCCGGATGGCCGGCCCCGGGCAGGCGCTGGCCTTCCTGATTGTAATACAACAGGAAAAAGCCCCCCTGCTCGTCGACATTGAGAAAGATGTCGTCCGACTGCGGCACATAGTTCTGGTCCACCGACCAGCCCGAGAGCTGGACCTCGCTGACCACCTCCTGCAGGATTTGCGACCCGACCGTCAGGGCCGAGGCCTCGCGCGCCTGCTGCAGGCCGGCCGGCAACAGCCCGAACAGCGCCACCAACACGCTGGCAGCGATCGCCACAGTGATGGCGATTTCGGCCAGAGTGAAGCCTCCGCGCTTGGCTGGGCGGCGGGCGGGAAAACTTCCGGCGCAATCTCGGGGTTCATTCATCGGTCGGCAGGTCAGCGTGACCACGGGGGGATCGGGGCTTGTCGTCGGCAGACGGGGGCACCGGGTTCGGCGATGCAGCCCGCTTTTTCGTTTTACAATGTAAACACCGGAGGAGTAAAGTGAAATTCACTTTCATATTTCACCGGTGCGCCAAACCCCCTGCCGGTTGCCGATGTTCATCCCACCCCGTCTTGCCCCTCGCCCTTCCGGCGTCGCCTTGGTCACCATCATCATGATGGTGGCCCTGATGTCGTTTTTGATCATCTCGGTGCTGCTGATCACCACGCGCCATCGCCAGGGAGCCGAACTCTACGCCTCGGGGCTGGAGGTGCGCCAGTTGTCCGACATCACCGTCAATACCGTGATCGGCCAGCTGCGGCAGGCCACCACCCACCCGTCCTCGGCCGACCGCCCCGTCGCCTGGGTGTCCCAGCCAGGCGCCATCCGCACCTGGCAGGGCGCCGACCCGGGCAAGCTGTTCAAGCTGTATTCATCCTCCCGGATGGTCGCCGACATCGGCTCCGAAGGCGCCCGCCAGGCCCTGATCAGCGCCGAAGCGGCCACCCTGGCGACCTGGGGCGACGCCGACGACCCCCGCATCGGCGCCCGCTTCACCGACCTCAACCGACCGGTCATCAAGCGCGATGTTGAGGGCAACGAGGAACTTCACTTCCCCATCATCGACCCGCGCGCCGCGGTCGGGTCGGAAGCCGTCGAGGGATTCGATTTCAATCCCGCCCAAGTGAGCGGCACCGTGCGCTCCGACGGCGACGACGCCCGCCTGCCGATGCCGGTCGAGTGGCTGTATGTGCTGCGGGACGGCTCGCTCGGCACGCTCGACCCCGGCACCCTGCGATTCATCCCCGCCGTGGCTGGCGGACCGTCGCCCACCCCCGACAACCCGATGGTCGGTCGGATCGCGTTCTGGACCGACGACGAATCGACCAAGGTGAACGTCAACACCGCCTCCGAAGGGATCCCCTGGGACAAACCGCGGGCCGACACCACCCAGGAGCGGGCCTACGCCATGCAGCAGCCCGTGGCCAACGAGGTCCAGCGCTTTCCCGGTCATCCCGCCACCACTTCGCTCAGCTCCGTCCTGTTTCCCAACCGCTACGCCGGCAGCGTGGTGCCGCCCGGCAAGTCGGCCATCGACCAGACCGCGCTCGCCGCCATCTATGACCTCGTGCCGCGCGTGTCCTACCGCGACGGCAACAACAACCCCGCCGGCTTCTTCGGCAACAACCGCCGCCGCGTTGAATTCGACGACGACCGCCTGTTCGCCTCGTTCGACGAGCTGTTGTTCGATGTCGATCGCGGGCGCTCGATCGTGCCCTTCGACCAGTTGCGCCGGGCCCGCTTTTTCCTCACCGCCAACTCCCGCTCCCCCGAGATCAACGTCAACGGCCTGCCGCGGGTGTCCCTGTGGCAGATCGACTCCACCGTCGACCAGTCGGCCCACGTTCCGGCTGCCCGCCGCACCGCCTTCGATGAGCTGATCGGCTTCGCCACCACTCTCAGCACGCCCGAAGGCTACCGCTACCTCGAGGGCTCGGCCCCCGGCGCCGCCTCCGACCAGTGGGCCGGCGGCGCCTACCATTTCAACCGCATGTCCCCCGACTCCACCCACCAGGCGCTCTACGGCACCCATGACGGCGGCGGTGGCGAGTTCCAGCGCCGGGTCCGGCGCAACATCGATCTGGTGGACTATCTGGTCGCCAACGCCGAAATCCGCCCGCCAGGCTACAGCCGGTCGCTGGACGAAAAATACGGCAACTCGGAGCCCGCCACCGGAAGCATGACCATCTCCCGCCGCAACGCCCGCGCGGCCGTGCAGAACATGTTCGGCTACGGCCGCTCGCTCAACATGCACGACACCACCCGCATCACCCCCACCCAGCGGGTGCAGCCATGGGGCGACCGACAATTCGCCCGCGGCTACGTGTCCGGCATCCACTCGCAACAGCCGCGCGGCAGCAACTCCGAGTTCGAGGAATACCGCACCCGCGGGGGCAGCGCCGCGGGTGCCGGCCCGCTGCTCGCCCTGGGCCAATACGCCACCATCTCGGAACTGGCCATGATCCTGGTCTGCACCAGCGAGTGGCCCGGGCCCGGCCAGAACGACTTCTTCGGCCAAACCGGCGACCGCACCCACATGCAGGTCGGCCAGCGCATGGTCGGGGTGGAGTTCCTGCCCGAGTGGTTCGTGCCCGGCCTCGGCTTCCCGATGATCAACTACCGGTTCCACAACCTCATGCTCGACGTCACCGGCACCGTGCGCTGGCAGGATTCCAGCGGCACCGAGCGCACCTCCCAGCTCCATCGCGGCCTCTACAACCGCCAGATCCTCCACGAATTCGACGAGGGCAATCCGGACGACCCGCAGAACATCCTGCCCAACAAGGTTCTCTGGGGCGGCTCCGGCGGCCCGGAATGGGCCATCCCCCTGCACAACAACGCCTCCGGCAGCCACCGCGGCTTCTACATGCGCGGCAGCGGCCAGCGCATCCCCATCGACCTCGACGTCGAGCACCTCACCCTCGAAAACGTCGTCGTCACCCTCGCCGTGCTCGAAGGCACCCACCCCACTGCCGCCAGCATCAACCGCCGGATCCAGAATTTCCGCTTCGAGTTCCCCACCACCACCGTGCCGGTGCCCAACAACGACCGCGACATGGGCTGGCGCGTGCCGATGCAATCCCGCATCGCCCGCATCAACGAGGGTCAAGGCATGGGCTCGGCCACCGAGTCAGGTTACCCGGATGTCCCCACCGGCAGCGGTTCTCTGGTGCGCGGCGACAACCCCTACCCTGGAAATGCCAGCGACCACACCGACGTGGTTCGCTCGCTGATCGTCGGTCACGGCGACTACCGCCTGGTCGCGCTCCACGTCAATCCCGGCCTGTTCGGCCACAGCAACGTCCGCCACTACAGCAACGACTCGACCACCGGCATCCGCTACGGCTCCCGCCCCATGTTCGCCCCGGCGCCCGGCTACTTCGATCAGGACCAGGCCACCGCCCACACCCTGATCGGCTCCGGCGGCGACAGCCGCCGCTTCCCCGGCACCGTGCTGCCGCTGGACCAGAACGGCAGCGGCCGCGGCCTGGTCCCCGGTGTCACCTACCCCGAGCACCTCCAGCCCGACTTCGCCCACCCTCCGGACGCCGCCGAATTCCGCGTCGCCGTTCCGCCCTCCTACCTGAACCACTACTCCATCGACCCCGCCGTCACCCGCGACTGGGACAACGGCGTCAGCATCGCCCCCGACGGCGCCTACTGGAACAAGGCCGACGAGGGCGCGCGCATGGGCAGCGTGCCCTACTTCGAGCGGTTGGCGCGCGACTTCGGCCTCGAAGCCAGCGACGAGGACGAGACGTTCTCGCCCAACCGCATCCTGCCCTCCGCCGTCGCCTTCGGCTCCATCCCCTCGCTGCCCCTGTCCTACGTGCCGTGGACCACGTTCCTGTTCCGCCCCGACCTGACCCCCGGCGGCAGCCACTTCGGCAGCCGCGACCGCGGCCTGACGGGACCGCTGCCGGGCGCGCCGCCGGATCACCTGTGGCTCGACCTGTGGTGGATGCCCGTGGTCCAGCCCTACGCCATCTCCGAGCCCTTCTCCACCGCCGGCAAGATCAACATGAACTACCAGATCCTGCCGTTCACCCACATCACCCGCGCCACCGGCCTGCACGCGGTGCTCAAGTCCGAGGAAATCATGGCCATCCCCACCAACGCCGGAGCCAGCTACAAGACCGGCGCCGGCAACGTCCGATGGCGCCACCGCATCGATCCCGAGGAAACCCTCCGCCAATGGCAGCAGCGCTTCGACTCCGGCGATGTGTTCCTCACCGAATCAGAAATCTGTGAACAATTCCTCGTGCCGTTCGGCCAGACCCTCAACGGCATGCCCCAGTTCTGGCAAAACCATGCCCTCACCGGCGACAACACGCTCGAGCGCCCCTACGCCAACCTCTACCCGCGCCTGACCACCAAATCGAACGCCTTCCGGGTCCACTTCAAGGTCCAGACCTTCATCAAGACGCGCTCGACCGACCCCGACGTGTTCGATCCCGAGCGCGACCGCATCACCGCCGAGTTCGAGGGATCGACCCTGATCGAACGCTACCTCGAACCGCGCGACCCGGCGATCCCGGACTACGTCTGGGAAGTCCGCCACGGCCGCCCGCTGTCCGACCTGCCCGCGCTCGACCGCTTCTACCGCATGCGCGTGCTGGAAACCCGGCGCTTCGCCCCGTGAACCGGCGCCCGCAGGGCGCTCTTTTTGGAGGGCGGACACTCCTGTCCGCCTGCCGATGGGCAGTGCATGGACGAGCCATGGGCCCGAGCGAAAGCACCCCCCCAGGCCGGCCACGGTTCCCGCGGTGAGGATCCGGCCCGGGTCCGCGGCCGGGGACAGGAGTGTCCCCTGTCATAGGGCTCCGCGCCGTTCCTTGGCCAGTGCTGGAAGGGCGCTGTGGGGAGGGCGGGCACGGCCGGGCTGCCGATCGGCTCTGCCGATGAAACCAACCCGGAAAATAGAGGCGCGGCGACCCGAACCAACGGGCCGGTTCCCGGGTGAGGTCTCGTTGTCATCAGGCAGCGGCACCTTTAGAGTGCCCCCGAATTGGCCCGGAGCGCTGATCTTGAATCACCAGGAGTTGGCCACGATCAACCCATCTCCATTCCCACATGACACAGCCGTCGAACGACCAACCCGCGTTCGCGTTCGAGCTCGAAATCGAGAGCGTCGAGGCGATGTGGCAAGCCGCCGCCGACTGGGCCGGCCAACACGCCGGACCGGGCCGGGTGGTCGCCCTTTGCGGGCCGCTCGGCGCCGGCAAGACCCAGTTCGCCCGCGGCGTGGTGCGCGGCCTCGGCGGGGACGAAACCGAAGTATCCAGCCCCACCTTCGGTCTGGTCCGCGAATACCGCTCCGCCCGTCCGCCGGTGGCGCACTGGGATTGGTATCGGCTCGACCGGCCCGAGTTGCTGCTGGAGACCGGTTGGGAGGACTACCTCGACGACGACTGGCTGATTCTGGTGGAATGGGCCGAGCGCTTCCCCGACTGGCTGCCGCCGGACACCTGCTGGCTGCGGATTGACATCGACAACGAGCACCAGCGTCGGCTCCGCTCCCTGCCTTACCCGCCGCCGCAATCCGCGGGCGGACCTGCTTGAAGGCGTCACCGGCGCTGCGATCATCCACCATGCCAGCCGCTCAAACCGCTTCGTCAACTCCGCCAACCCGGTCAGGTCCGACTGATCCGCTAGGCGGCCGGCCACCCCGCAGGCTCCGGCGCCGGCTTGCGCGGCTGCTGCTGCTGCTGCTGACGGCGCTGGCGACGCTGTCGGTGGCCGCCAGCTGGTGGCTGGTCCAGCGCGAGGCCGGCCGCACGTTTGACCGGGTGGCCGACGTGC
>SKLO01000500.1 GCA_007123195.1 Verrucomicrobiales bacterium
GCTGGGACCATCACAGCAACATTCACAGCGGCATCAGCCGTCTGGCCCCTGACCTTGACCGCGCCCTGGCGCGCCTGATCCGCGACCTCGACGATCGCGGCATGCTGGAGGAAACCCTGGTTCTGGTCAGCACCGAGTTCGGCCGCACCCCGCGGATCAACGCCACCAACGGTCGCGACCACTGGCCGCGCGTCTTCAGCGTCGCCCTCGCCGGTGGCGGTGTCCAGGGTGGAGCGGTTCACGGTGCATCGGATGCCCTCGGTGCCGATGTCGACAGCGATCCGGTCACCCCGGAGGACCTTGCCAAGACCGTCTATCACCAGCTCGGAATCGACGCCACCAAACGCCTGATGGCCCCCGGCGACCGCCCGATCGACATCGTCCATGGTGGCCGGGTCGTTCAGGAGATCCTCTCCTGAGTGCGGCCGGGCAGTCGGGCAGCGCCCGCTGATGCGGTGGTGACGACGGACGTCGGCGGCCATTGCCCGCCCAAGCTGATCCGCTGTTCCACTGCATGGTTGCCGCCCGTATTCCCTGCTCAGCACCCAAGCCCGGCTTTCATCCCGTGGCAGCCCCCCGGTTTTACCCTGGGGGGCTGTCCCGGGGATGGAGGGGGAACCTTTGACTGCCATGGTAGAAACACCATGGCAGCCTCGTTTGAACCACTGACAAGGTCCGGTCCGGGAACCCGCCGCACCACCTGCCCGCCCACTGCGCCAACCCTCCCGCCGCGCCAGCCCTGCTTCCAGTCCCACTGATTCACAGTCCGTCATGAATACCCGCTACCACCTCACGTTATCCTGCTGCCTGGCGGCCGCCCTGCTTGTCCCTGTGATGGTGCAGGCGCAGCCGCGTCTGGACCGGGTGGACCCCGTGGGCTACCAGATGGCCGATGAAATCCGCATCGGCCTCAGCGGCCAGGGTCTCGACCTGCTCAACGGCGTGCTGTTCCTGTCCGAAGGCTTCGAGTTGATCGACTGGGAGGAAATCGAGGAAAATCCCGATCGCAACGCCGTCGCCCGCGTCCGGGTGTCGCCCGATGTCAAACCCGGCATCCACTGGCTTCGGGTCCAGTCGCCGCACGGAGTTTCCACCCTGGAACCGTTCGCCATCGGCGACTTCCCCATCATTGAAGAGGACAGCGAGAACAACAACAGCCCGGAGGAAGCCCAGCGAATCGAACTCAACCACACCGTCCAGGGGCGGGTGACGGCAGAGGATATGGACTATTACGTGGTCTCCCTGTCCAAGGGCCAGCGCGTCTCAATGGAACTCGAGGGCATCCGGCTGTCCACCTCGGGCGGCCGCGGCCAGATCTTCGATCCACGGATCGGCGTGTTCGACACTGAGGGCGAGGAGCTTGCCTTCTCGGCGTTCACCAGCCTGCTGCGGCAGGATCCCTACCTCATGTTTGAAGCCCCGGCCGACGGGGATTACATCATCGAGATCCGCGACTCCACGTTCCGCGGTCACAACCTTGGCAACTACCGCCTGCACGTGGGCGAGTATGTGAGGCCCGCCATCACCTTTCCGCTGGGCGCGCCCGCAGGCGAGGAGACCCTGTTCAGCTTCCTTGAAGAGGACGGCACCGTGCATGAGCAGACCGTCACCCTGACCGACTCGCCCGACGGGTTGTCCGAGGTGTTCCTGGACACCGATGGCCGGCGTCCCCAGGCCGGCAACCGGGTCCGTGTGTCCGACCTGCGCAATGTCATGGCCGAGATGCCCAACTTCGAGCGCGAGCAGGCGACCGTGGTTTCCGGCGACCTGCCGGTGGCGCTCAACGGCATCCTCTCCGAAGAAGGGGCTTACGCCTGGTTCAAGATGGACCTGAAGGGCGGCACGAACCTGGAAATCAGCGTCCACGCCCGCCCGCTCGGTTCGCCGATCGACAGCTGGATCTCGATTCACAACGCCGAGGGCGGACAGCTGGCAGAAAACGACGATGCCCGTTCCGGGCACCCGGATTCAAGGCTTGACTTCGAGGTGCCGGAGGACGGCGAGTATTACATCCGCATCTGGGACCAGCTGCGCCGCGGCGGCCCTACGTATGCCTACCGCATCGAAGTCGACGTGCAGCGACCCGGCATCACCCTGTCGAACCCGATGTTCACCAACAACAACAGCCACTACCGGCAGTTCCTGACCATTCCCCGTGGCGGCTACGGCGCGCTGCTGATGACCGTCAACCGCCGCCGTCTCGCCGACGAGGTCGAGTTTGTCATGCCCGACCTGCCGCCCGGCGTCGAGATCGTGTCACCGCCCGTGCCGCGCGGTCTCAACAGCTTCCCGCTGGTGCTGCACGCGTCCGAGGACGCGGACCTGACGGGGTGGTTCGCGCGCCTGGACCTGCGCTCCGTGGAGGAGGAGACCGCCGCGTTCGATGTCGCCTATCAGCAGCCGTTCGACTATGTCGCCGGCGCCCCAGGCTACACGGTGCATCACTCGATCAATGTCGACCGGGTGGCGGCGGCCATCACCGAGGCGCCCCCGTTCCGACTGCAACTGGTGCAGCCGAGCGTTCCGCTGCTGCGCAACGGAGTGCTCAACATCGATGTCGAGATCGAGCGCGACGAGGACTACACCGCGCCGGTGAAACTGTTCATGCTGTGGCGTCCCAATGGCGTGTCCTCGCTGACCGAGTTGAACATCGGTGAAGGCCAGACCTCGGCCAGCTACGAGTTCAGCGCCAACGCCAACGCGGCCGTCGGCGACTGGCAGTTGACCGTGCTGGCGGAAGCCGCCGCCTCCATCGGCAACCATTACGTCGCCGCCAAACCGATCACGCTCAGCGTGGCCGAGTCGTTCCTGACCGCCGCCGCTGAAATGACCGTGGTCGAGCAGGGTGGCAGCGGTGAGATCGTGTTTACCCTCGAGCGGGAGCGCGAGTTCGAGGGCGACATCACCTTCAACATCATCAACGCGCCGAACGGCGTCGAGTTCGAGAAGGTCACCTTCAACGGCGAGGTCGACGAGGTGGCGGTGCCGTTCACCACGGCCGAGGAAACCTCGATCGGGCGCTACGGCTCGCTGTTCGTGCGGGCCGAGCTGCCGGCCGAGGGCGGAGTGATGATCCAGGAGATCGCCCGCGAGACCGTCCTGCGCGTCGACCGGCCGCGCCCGGGCCAGAGTGCCCAGGACAGTTCCGGCCCCCGCCTGTCAAGGCTGGAGCAGCTGCGGCAGGAAGCCGGCAACGAGTGAGTCGCCGGCCGACCGGGCCTGGCTGCGCCGACGCAGCTGCCAATTTTCAATTTTTCAACCAACCGGAGTTCCAGAATCAAATCATGATCCAAGCCTTGCTACGACCCACGAGGACGCTGCTTGCGGGCATCACCGCCGGCTGCCTGAGCCTGCATGCGCTGCCCGCGGGCGCCGACGAGCAGCCCGCCGAAGCCGCCGCCGGCGTGGACTTCCATCGCGATGTCCAGCCCATTCTGGAGCAGCACTGCGTTTCCTGCCACCAGCCCGATGACGACCAGGGCGGCCTCATGCTGCACACCCGGGCCGCCATGTTGAAAGGCGGGGAATACGCCCCCGCGCTGGTGCCGGGTGACACCGACAAGAGCGAGTTGCTCGTCAGGGTCACCCTGCCGCACGACGACCTCGACATCATGCCCCCACGCGGTCCCAAGCTCGACGAACACCAGGTTGGCATCCTGACCCAGTGGGTCCAGCAGGGCGCGCCCATGCCCGAGGACCTGGTGTTGCGGGAAGTGACCGAGGAGGACCTGCGACGCATCGCCGAGGTCGAGGAGAAGAAATCCCGCATCCGTAACCTGCATGTGTTCCCCCAGCACGTCCGCCTGTTGACCCAGCGCGACTTCCAGCAGGTGGTGGTGATGGCCACCCTCGACGACGACACCACGCTCGACGTCACTCGATTTGTCGACCTTCAGTTCGCCGACGATGGCATCGCGCAACTCGACGAGTGGACGGTCAAGCCTGTGAGCGACGGCTCGACCCGCCTCAAGGTGGTCTTTGCCGGGTTTGAACTCGAGGCCGCCGTGGACGTCGAGCGCGCCACCGAGGACCGTCCGATCAGCTATTACCTCGATGTCATGCCCGTGTTCATGCGGGAGAACTGCAACAGCGGCGGTTGCCATGGCGCCGCCCGCGGGCAGGACATGTTCATGCTCTCCCTGTTCGGCTATGACCCGGAGGGCGATCACCACCGGCTCACCCGCCAGATGGCCGGCCGCCGGCTCAACCTGGCCATGCCCGAGCGCAGCCTGTTGATCGAGAAATCGATCGAAGCCGTGCCCCACTCCGGCGGCAAGCTGTTCGACGAGAACAGCCATGCCTACGCCACCCTGGTCGAATGGATTGCCGACGGGGCGCCGAACGACACCGAAAACCACATCCCGGTCGAGCGCATCGAGATCATGCCCGATCAACTGGTGCTCGAGGGCAAGGGCGCCAGCCAACAGATCACCGTGCGCGCCCATTACAAGGACGGCAGCGACCGCGACATCACCCACCTGGCAGTGATGAGCAGCACCAACGACACCTCGGCCACGGTCGACGACCAGGGCATGGTCCGCGCCGACAGCCGCGGCGAGGCGTTCATCCTCGCGCGCTTTGAATTCCACACCGTGGCCGCGCAGGTGCTCGTGATCCCCGACGACCTCGAATACCAGCGGCCCGAGCTGGTCGAGGTGAATTACATCGACGAACTGGTCAACGCCAAGCTGCACCGGCTGCGCATCCTGCCGTCCGAGCTGTGCTCGGACGAGGAATTCGTGCGCCGGGTTCACATCGACGTGCTGGGGGTCCTGCCCGAGCCGGAAACGGTGACCGCGTTCATTGAGAGCGACAGCCCGAACAAGCGCTCCGAGCTGGTCGACCAGTTGCTTGAGCGTCCTGAATTCAGCGAGCTGTGGGTGATGAAGTGGGCCGAGCTGCTGCAGATCCACAGTCGCGACAACGACCGCCGCTACTACGATGGCACCCTTCGCTACCACACCTGGCTGCGCGAGCAGTTCGAGCAGAACCGGCCAATCAACGAGATCGTCCGCGAACTGCTGGCGGCCGAGGGCACGACCTATGAGAACCCGGCCACGCTCTACTACGAGATGGAGCGGGACAACCTGCTGATCGCCGAGAACGTGGCCCAGGTGTTCATGGGCATGCGCATCCAGTGCGCCCAGTGTCACAACCACCCGTTCGACCGCTGGACCATGGACGACTACTACGGCTTCGCCGCTTTCTTCGCCCAGATCGGCCGCAAGGAGACCGACGACCCGCGCAACCGGGTCATCTTCAACCGCGGCGGCGGTGGCGTGCGCCATTTCCTGACCAACCAGGATGTGGCCCCGAGGTTCCTCGGCGCCGAGGAACCGGAGATCGAACGCGGCGAGGACCGCCGCGCGGTGCTGGCCGAATGGCTGACCTCGGCGGAGAACGAATTCTTCGCCCGCAACGTGGCCAACATCGTCTGGGCGCACCACCTGGGCATGGGCATCATCGAGCCCGTCGACGATGTGCGGATCAGCAATCCGCCGTCGAACCCCGAGTTGCTGGACGCCTTGTCCGAGCGCCTGGTGAGTTACGACTTCGACCTGCGGCAGCTGGTGCGCGACATCACGAATTCGCACACCTACCAGCGCAGCACCCGGGCCAACGAAACCAACGCCCAGGACGAGCGCAACTTCGCCAAGGCAAGCATCCGCCGCATGCGGGCGGAGGTGTTGCTCGACGCCATCGCCCAGGTGACCAACACCACCCTGAAGTTCCCGGGCATGCCCGATGGCGCGCGGGCAGTGCAGATCGCCGACGGCAACACCAGCAACTTCTTCCTCAACACGTTCGGCCGCTCCAGCCGCGAGACCGTCTGTTCCTGCGAGGTGGAGGTGGAACCAAACCTTGCCCAGGCGCTGCACCTGCTGAATGGCGACACGGTACACACCCGGGTGCGTCAGGGGGCGCTGGTCCAGCAGTTGATCCAGGAGGGACTCAGTGACGAAGAGATCATCTCCGACCTGTTCCTGCGCAGCTACGGCCGCCGGCCGAACCAGACCGAGGTCGATGCCCTGATGATCCACATCGAGACCGTGGATGAGGCCGAAGAGCGCCGGAATGTGCTCGAGGACGTCTTCTGGGCCCTGCTCAACAGCAAGGAATTCATGTTCAACCATTGATTCATCCGCCGCCGGCCATCCGCGGTCCGTGGTCCTGACGGTTGGTCAGGGCCCGGCCGCGCCTGGGCCTGCATCTGCTCCGGCTCGGGTGCGACGTCGCTCCCGCGGCGCGGCGCGTCGGCCACCGCGGCCGGCCGTCCCTCTCTGTTTCCTTTTGTTTATGAATGCCCGTCGTCTGAATCGCTCGCTGCTTCCGCCCTCAATGGCGGCCGGTCTCGGCCTGCTGCTGGCCCCCGCCGCCTTCGCCGAGGAAGAGGAGAAAGTCACCTATGAGGACCACGTCCTGCCGGTGCTTGAAAGCCGCTGCTTCTCCTGTCACAACCCGGACCGTCAGCGCGGCGGCCTTGACCTGACCACCTACGCCAACACTCTGGAAGGTGGCAGCGGCGGCGTGGTGGCGGAAGCGGGCAACCCGGGCGGCAGCCGGATCTACACCACCGCGGCGCACGAGGAGGAACCTGTCATGCCTCCCGAGGGCGGCAAGATTCCGGACGCCGAACTCGACATCCTGCGCAAGTGGATCGAGGGCGGGATGCTCGAAACCGAGTCCAGCGTCGCCCGGCGGCCTAGCCGCCCGCAGGTGGACCTTTCGGTTTCCGCCCCGACCGGACGCCCTGACGGGCCGCCGCCGATGCCGGCGCACGCCTTGCTGGAACCCGTCGTGGTGACCGAGCGCGGCGACGCTGTCACCGCCATGGCGGCCAGTCCGTGGGCCCCGCTGGTGGCCATCGGCGGCCAGCATCAGGTGTTGCTTTACGACGCCGCCAGTCAGGAACTGGCCGCGGTCCTGCCGTATGAAGAGGGTTTTGTCGAAAGCCTCATGTTCAGTCAGGCCGGGACGCTGCTGGTGGCCGGCGCCGGACGCCCGGGCCGCATGGGCCACGCCGTGGCCTGGGACATCCGCGACGGGCGCCGGCTGATGGAAGTCGGCCGGGAGTTCGATTCCGCCATGTCCGCCGACATCACGCCCGATCACAGCTTGATCGCCATCGGCAGCACCAGCCGCCGACTGCGGGTGTTCCGCACCGGCGACGGCGAAATGGAGTATGAACTCGACGATCACACCGAGTGGGTGATGTCGGTGGCGTTCAGCCCTGACGGCATCCTGCTGGCCAGCGGCGACCGCAACGGCAACGTGTTCGTCTACGAGGCCGCCAACGGCGGAGAGTTCCACAAGATCGGCAATGTGCACGAGGGCGGCGTCACCGACTTGGCCTGGCGCGGCGACTCGAACGTGCTGGCCTCGGCCGGCGCCGACGGCCGCGTGCGCCTGTGGGCGATGGCCAACGGGCGCGAGATCCGCAACATCGACGCCCACGGCGGCGGGGTGCTGTCGGTCGATTTTTCCCACGACGGCCACGTGGTCAGCTCCGGCCGCGACAACCTGGTCAAAATCTGGAATGCCGAGGGCCAGGCGCTCAAGCAGCTGGAAGGGTTCACCGACCTGGTCACCACCGCCCGCTTCCTTGAGGACGACGAACATGTGGTCGTCGGCGACTTCCTCGGTCAGGTGCAGATGTGGTCGATCGCCGGCGAGGAGCCGGTGAAAGTGGCCGAACTCAGCTCGCATCCGCAGTCGATTCCCGTCCGGCGCGGGCAGCATGTCGCCGCGGCGGCCGAGTGGTCCCAGCAGAAGGAACAACGTCAGGGGGCGCTGGCGTCGGCGCGGCAGGAGCTGGAGGCCCGGCGCGGCCGGTTGCAGCAGGCGCGCGCCGAGGTGGAGAGATTGACCGCGGTGATGGCGGAGA
>SKLO01000408.1 GCA_007123195.1 Verrucomicrobiales bacterium
GTGAGGCGGTGCGTCAGGGGGCGGCGGAGTGGGTCGATGAAGCTGCCCATCAGCGGCAGCCCCGTAGGTTGAATTGGCGCAATTCGACCTCCTGGGCGCGGTGCGGGCGGGTTGGTGTCGGCACCACGTGGCGGGTTCATTCGCAGCAGGCGAAAGAGGCCGTGAACATACCTCGCCCCCGTTGCCCGCCTCACCGCCGGCGGCGGGCCATCAGGGACAGCGCGGCCAGCGCCAGCAGCAGCGTTCGGCTGGGTTCCGGCACCAGACCGAGGGCGATATCGTTGCCGCCGGTGAAGGAGTTGGTGGGGAAATCGGCGCTGTAGAAGATGGCGAAGTCCGTGCCGTCGACATTGACGAAGCCGTCGGCATCGGGGAACAGGTTGTTCCAGAAGGCCGGGACCGATCCGGTGGACATGGTGTTGGCGAACTGGCCGTTGACGGCTGCGCCGCCGGTCTGGTTCAACATGAACATCGGCGCCAGCCCGGCGGGATTGGAGACGGTGCCGCCGAGGGTGACGTCGTTCAGGTTGCCTAGTGATCCCGACAGGGTCAGCATGGAACTGCTGCCGCCGACGACATGCACGTCCCAGTCCGCGGCGGCCTGGAAGGTCAGGCTGCCGAACAGGCTCAGATTCCCGGTCGGATTGGTCAGGCTGTCGCCCGGGCTGAGGATGCCGCGCTGGCCGATGAACACGTTGCTGTTGACCGTGCCGGTGCCGCCGAAGGTGGCTGATCCAGCTCCGCCGGCGGCGGTGGTGCCGACCTGGACCGTGTTGGACGAACTGAGCGTGCCATTGACCATCAGGGTGGCGGTGCCTCCGCCGTCGCTCATGACGATGGTCCCCGCGTTGTTCAATACGCCGCCGGTTTCCACCCGCACCAGGCCTTGGGAACCATTGTTGTTGGCGACCCGCAGGTTGGCGCCGCTGTCGGTGCTGTTCCAGGTGCCGCCGTCGCGGATGAGCAGGGTGCCGTCGCCGGTGCCGCCCTCGCCGACCCAGGCCCAGTTGCCGTGGGAGCGCTCGATGCGGGCGCCGTTCCCGATGTCGACCAGACCCCGGCCGTTGCGGCCGATGCGCAGGTCGGAGGTGCCCGAGGGTGGGGCGCCCTGGATCAGGCGCGAGTTGCCGGTCATGATCAGCTCGCCGCGCGAGCCGTTGTCCTGACCGATGACAAACTCGCGGTTGCTGTTGATCACAGCGTCACCGGACATGGTGACGCGGCCGTAGGAGCCAGCGCCCTGGCCAATGCGGAAATCATTGGAGGTCTGGTGGTTGACCACCGCGCTCCCGCTCATGTTGAGCATCGCGTTGGGGTTGGCCGGCGACGACCCGGTGCTGCTCACGTAAAGGTGGTGCAGGGCCAAGATCTCTCCGCCTGACATGTTCCAAACCGACTGGCCGCCGGCGCCCTGGCTCAGGTGGAAAACGTCCCGGGTGCGCACGGTGCCGCCGGTCTGGTTGGCCACCGCGTTGCCGTTGTCTCCGAACGAGAGGACATGGGTTTCCAGCAGGGTGCCGAGTTGGGTGCCGGAGTTCCAAATCGGGCCGGAGATATTGATTGTGCCGGTGGCGCTGCCGCCATTGGCGACGCGCAGGTTGTTGCCGCCGAGGTCGCGCCATTGGCCGCCGGATTCCAGGTTCAGCGTGCCGTTGCCGCTCTGGCCGACCCAGGACCAGTTGCCGGTGCCGCGCTGGACCAGGCCACCATTGCGGATGGTCACCACGCCGACCGAGCCGCCCTGCTCCCCGATGCGGAAATCTCCTCCGGTGGGCACGAAGTTGCCGCCGCCGTCGAGACTGCCCTGCAGCAGGGTGGCGTTGTCGACGATCAGGGTGCCGTTGCCGGTGTTCTCACGGCCGACACGGATGTCGGCGTTGTTGCTGCGCTGGAACAAGCCGCCGTCGACAAGGCGCATCTCGCCGGTGCCAAACCAGCCGATGACCAGGTCGCCGCCGCTTTGGTCGATCAGCGATCCGGCGCCGGTGACGGTGATAAGGCCCTTGGAGCCGCCGCTGCCGCCAGCCTCAAGCGTTCCGCGCACGTTGAACCGGCCGCCGTTCTGCAGGGTCATGGTGCTGACCTCGGCGCTGGCTGCCTGGCCGACCCTGGTGGTGGCGTTGGCACCCTCGATCAGACCGTCGCTGTTGACCACCACGTGACCGGCGATGCCGTTGGGCTGACCGCCCTCGGCCGCGGCGAGGTTGAAGGCCGGGTTCACCCCGGTGACATCGCCGTTGAGGTTGTGGCGCAGGTCGAACAGCGCGCTGCCTGGCGCGCCGGTGCCGTCGCCGATGGTCAGAAAGCCGGTGGCACCGCGGATGCCGACCTGGAAGTTCGGGTTGCCGCTGCTGCCCGGAGGGGCGTTGACAAAGTGGTAGGCGCCGCTGTTGATGGTCATGCTGCCGTTGGTGACATGGCCGATGCGGACCCAGTTGCCGATGGCGTTCTGGGTGAGGCTGCCGCCGTCGAGGATGATGTGACCGTTGCCGGCGGCACCGAGGTCGCCGCTGCCCGGCAGCCCCACCCCGCCGATCCGGGTGATGGTGTCTCCGGTGTTGATGATGGCGGTTTGGCCCGCTCCGGTTTGCGGCCCGCCGGCTCCGGGCGTGGGATTCCAGATGGCGGTGTTGTCCCAGTTGCCGGTGCCGATGGAATTGAACGGAGCTTGGCCGAGCGCGATCGAGGCCAGACCCGGCGACAGAATCATGGCCAGGGGCAGCAGCAGGCGGCCCGCCAAGCAACGGGTTTGGGCGGAAGCCGACAGCGGTGGGAGCGACGGGGCAATGGTCATGACGACAAGTTGACGATGGGGATTGAGACTGGCCTGCGCGCAACCCCGGCAGGGGCAACGCGGATACCAACCGGGCAATCATGAGGGGTTCAGCGATGGCAGTCCACGTATATTTTTGGCTGAAACATTCCAAATGTTGCCGTCCCCTGCCCGCCCCTTCATCCTGAGGCTGATCTGCCCGATGGGCGCCGGCCCGCAACTGCTGGAACAGGCCCGCCATAAGGGTCCTCCGCTTGCAGTCGGCGGTCTTGGACCGATGGTGGGACATGGATTCAGCTTATTCGCCCGGGCCCGCCGGTTTCGGGGATTCCCACATGCACACGCCGCTCTGCAAGCATGCCCACGGCGAACCGGCGGCCTACGCCGAACAGGCACTGGCGGCCGGGTTGGAGCGCATCACGTTCACCTGCCACAGCCCGATGCCGGACGGCTTCTGGCCCGAGGTGCGGATGGACGAGGACCAGTTCCCGCTCTACCTGGAAATGATCGAAGACTGCCGCCGCCGGTTCGCCGGGCGGCTGGAGGTGTGTCCGGGGCTGGAGGCGGACTTCTTTCCGGGCACCGAGGACTGGATGGCGCGCCTGCTTGACAGCGTGGAACTGGATCACGTGCTGGGGTCGGTGCACTGGCAGGGCGGCGAATACCAGCAGCGGTTCTGGCGCGGAGATCACGCGGATTTTGTCCGCAGCTATTTCGATCAACTGGCGGCCTCGGCCGAGTGCGGCCTGTTCGACACCCTGGCGCACCCCGACCTGATCAAGAATTTTCATCCTGACCTATGGCACTTCGACACCTTTGAGCCGGTCATCGCGGCGGCGCTCGACCGGATTGCCGCCGCCGGAACGGCGATGGAGTTCAACACCTCGGGTCGCAACAAGTTGTCCGGCGAGTTCAACCCATCGGCGCGCATGCTGGGCATGATGGCGGCCCGAGGCATCCCGGTGGTGATCGGGTCGGACTCGCACGTGCCGCGGCGGGTGGGCGACGCGTTCGGCGAGGCGCTCGACTGGATCGATCGTGCCGGCTACTCCGATGTGTCGTTGTTCCGGCGGCGGCAGCGCTACCAGGTTTCGATCGAGGACGCGCGCCAGGTGGTGGCAAGGTCGGCGGTGGGCGGTTCCCGCCGGGGGTCACCGGCGTCGGCAGCCTGAGCCGGCCGGACCATGACGTGCGGTGCCGCACGGCTGAGAATCCCGGGAGCGATTCCCCTGGATGCTCGCGGTCGGGCGGGTGGTCGGCGTCAGCGCCTGGCGGCCTCGAGTTGCTTCAGTTCGTCAGCGGTGTAGAGCCCGGCGCGGTTGGCGGTCTGGCGACGCACGGCGTTCACTTCGGCGGCGCTCACGGCGGTGGCCTCATGACCCCAGGCGTTGCGCACGTAGGTCATGATGTCGGCCAGCATGGCGTCGTCCACTTCCGGGTTGTCGCGCAAGCCGGGCATCACCGGCTGGATGTCCGGCACGTCGTAGAGTTTGCCCGCCACCTCGATTGGTCCCATGACGCCGTGCAGGAGGATCAGCGCCAGGGTGACGGGGTCGCCGGTGACCCATTCCGAATCCACCAGCGGCGGCGCCACCGGCGCCAAACCGCGCCCATCGGCCATGTGACAACCGAGGCACACCAGTTCGTAGGCCACCAGACCGCGGCGATACTGCTCCAGTTCCTCGCCTTCCAGATTGGGCTCGTGCTCCGAGGGCGGCAACGGACTGGCCTCGGCCAGCTCGGTCACCTGATCGATCCACTCGTCATTGCGTGGCGGTCGTTCCTCCCACAGCGCCAGCAGGGCGCGCTCCTGACCGACGAGTCCGCTCAGGGCCCCGGCACGCACCACACTGTCGCCGCCGTTTTCATCCAGCACCCGGGTCAGCAGGCGCAAGGCTTCGGGGTTGGGAAAGCGACCCAGTGAAAACGCCAGCTGGCGCCGCACCTCCAGCGAATCGTGCTGCGCGATCCGCTCGAGCACCGGCATCACTGCGGCTGCGTCCGGCGTGCCCGCCAACACCTCGGCCACCCGGACCACGTGGCTCAACACCTTGGGATCACGTGAACCGCCGGCGGCGGCGATCGCCCCGGCGCTGACGGCCCCGAGCCCCTCCAGCGTCCACAACACATGGATCTGGCCCAGCGGCACGTGGTGCGCCGCCAGCACCTGGGTCAGCCGCGGCACCACTGACAAATCGCCGCGGTCGATCAGCAGGCGCTGGGCGGTGTCCCGGTGCCAGCCATTGGCGTGACCGAGCAACGGCACCAATTGTTCACTGGTCAGGGCGGACAGGTCCGGCGCCTCACGCCGCACCGGACGGCGGTCGTGCACCACCCGGTAAATCCGCCCGAGCCCGGTCGGCTGGTCCAGTCCCAGTTCGAGGATGTAATCCCGCAGGTAAGGCGTCAGGTAGGTCCGGTGCTGGATGATGCCGCGATACATGTCGACCACCAGCATGGTGCCGTCGGGGGCGTTGTAGAGGCTCACCGGCCGGAAACGCTCGTCGGTGGAGGTCAGGAATTCCTTGTCCTGATAGGCGTTCACACCGGAGGGCTCGCCGGTGCGCGGGTCCTCGGTCATGACATTGCGCTTGATCAGGTTGGCCGCGGGTTCGCAGACAAACGAATCGCCAAGATATTCGCCGGGAAACTGGTCGCCGCGGTAGATCAGCGGACCGCAGGCGGCGGTGAACGAGGTCAGGTAGCCGTCGCGGGTCAATTGGTTGCGCCGGTAGCCGCGGTTGACGCCGGCGGTGACCCGGGCCGGCCAGACCGTGTTGTCGCGTGCCACCCGGCGGTTGATGCCGGCGTTGCTCTCGAAGCCCGGGTGCCGCATCAGGGCCGAGGGCGGCACCACGTCGCCGAACAGATTGGCCGAGTTGTGGTTGTAAAACAGCCGGCCGTAGTTGTCCTGGCAAATGCCCCACTGCCCCCGGTTCTCGGTGCGCTCCATCACCCATTCACCGCCGATCCGGCGGTAGCGGCGGTCGGACTTGGCATTGTAACGCCAGTTGTCCAGCGCCCGCATCATGCCGTTGGCCTGGTGCTCGACGTTGCCGCCACGGGCGTAGGTCGGATCGATCACCGTGCGCTCGCCGGGCTGGTCGTCGAGGTTCTCGACGAACACCAGTTCCGGTGGCGAGCAATAGATGATGCCGCCGTCCACCACCGCAATGGTGCGCGGCATCACCACCTCGTCCATGAACACCTTGGCGTCATCCATGCGGCCGTCGCCGTTGGTGTCTTCAAGGATCACGATGCGGCCGATCGGCTCGTTCTCGCCGGTGCCCCGGACGTCGGGCATGTAGGCCTGCATCTCGATCACCCACAGCCGCCCCCGCGCATCGATGTCCAGCGCCACGGGATCGTGGATCAACGGTTCGCTGGCGACCAGTTCGATACGGAAGCCGTCCTCGACCTGCATGGTGGCCATCGATTCCTCCGGACTCAGCACCGGCGCCGGCAGCATCCACTCTGGCGGCGGCGGGTCCATCGGATCATCGGCCATGACCGGAACAGCGACGGCCAGCAGCAACGACAACGGCGCCGGGCGGAACAGCATGGGCGGAAATTTCATGACGAGCAACGGTCCACTTCACGGCATCCCCCCCTCGGGCGCCGCAACAGCGGATCCGGCTGTCACGAACGATCCCGGCCTCAGCAGGCTTTCACCATTCAGCCGGGGCTGAGGAAACGGGATGGTCGGGTGAACGTGCCCTCGCGGACGTTGAACCACTGCCGGACTGACCAGGCGGGGGGCGCATTTCCAGATTGCAACGGAGTGGAGTCAATCCGGAGAAACCCCACCCTGAAACTCAAATAACCTGAATCAAGCTGAACCATCTCCGCCGGCCCGCCGTCTAATCGGTAACAGCACTACTTGTCCATGACCCGAAACCTGTCCTCCATCCTCCCCTTTGCAAGCGCCCTGGCCCTGGCCGTCAGCGTGCCCTCCTGCGATGACGTCTCCGGTACCGCGGAGTTTTCGAAATCGCCTGCATCAACAGCCGACATGCCGTCGTCGCCAACGACCGCGGATGATCCCGAGGACCTGGATCTGCTTTTGGAAATCGAACGCCAGCGCCTGGAACTCGATCGCGAGCAACTGGAACTCGATCGCGCCCGGCTCGCCGCCGAACACCTGAGGGTGGAGCAGGAAACAGCGGCCGGCGAGGGTGACGCCACGGTCACTGACCGTGGCCCTTCAGTGGCCACACCCACCGTGGTCAACGTGCCGGAAAACACCGCCACGTTCGAGGTGTTCTATGAGCAACTGCAACCCCACGGCATCTGGATTGAAACCGTGGAATACGGTTACGTCTGGCAACCGGAACTGGTGGAATTGCACCAGCAATGGCGCCCCTACACCGAGGGCCACTGGGCCTACACCGACCTGGGTTGGATGTGGATCTCCGATGAACCTTTCGGCTGGGCTACCTATCATTATGGCCGCTGGTTCATGCTCGACGGGGTCGGCTGGGTCTGGATGCCCGGCGAAGAGTGGGCCCCCGCCTGGGTGTCATGGCGCCATTCCGACGACTACGTCGGCTGGGCACCCCTGCCCCCCGAAACCGTGTTCGAGGTCGGCATGACTTATGACCGCCACACCGACACCCGCTGGGGCATCGGCTCCTCCAGCTACAGCTTCGTGGAGGTGCGCCACTTCGGCAGCCCGATCCGCGAACATTACCTGCCACCGGCGCGCAACACCCACTTTTACAGCATTACCCGCAACATCACCAACATCCATTTCACCCAGACCAACATCTACGTCGGCGGCCCCAGCTACGAATGGTTCACGCCACGCGTCACCAGATCATTGCCACGCTACAAGGTTTCGCGCCATGACGATTATCGCCGCTTCGACAACCAGCGCAGCCCTCAGGTGGTGAACAACGTCAACGTCAATATCTACGCGCCGCAGATCCACAACCACACCACGGTCGAGGTCCGCCCGCAACAGATCGACCGCAGGCTCGACCGGGCCCGCATCGTCCGTGACGGCCGGCGTCCGGAGCCCGAATTGGTACAACGCTATGCCCGCAACCGAGCCCTCGCAGACCAGCGTCAGTCAGGTGAAACCGGAACCCGGGGTCGCGACCGCGATTCCA
>SKLO01000129.1 GCA_007123195.1 Verrucomicrobiales bacterium
TGGGTTCGAATCCCACCCTTGGGGCGGACGATGGCGCGGCAGATGGCGGAAGGGGTGGGATTGTCGCTGCGCGACGGTCTCCGCTTCGCTCCGGCTCGAACCCCTGCCCGGCGTGGGTTCGAATCCCACCCTTGGGGCGGACGATGGCGCGGCAGATGGCGGAAGGGGTGGGATTGTCGCTGCGCGACGGTCTCCGCTTCGCTCCGGCTCGAACCTCCGCCGGCGTGGGTTCGAATCCCACCCTTGGGGCGGACGATGGCGCGGCAGATGGCGGAAGGGGTGGGATTCGAACCCACGGTAGAGTTTCCCCTACGCCTGATTTCGAGTCAGGTGCCTTCGACCTCTCAGCCACCCTTCCGTTTTGACTCGCATCTGCCGCCGGGGGCCGGATGTCCGACCCTCGGGCAGCGCAAACTCTAGCCCGGGGGCGGTAGCGCCGCAAGCACGGATTCACACCCCTGCGCCGGCCGCGCTCCCGACCGCGGCCGGCCGATCCGCCCAACCCCCTGACGGTCAGAAGCCAACACCCCGGGGTTGACCGGAGCGGTTTTTGGTGAGGGACGGGCGTTCATCATGCCGAACAAAAAATAGTTGGCAATGCTAAAGCTTTTTTCTTGCCCGAACGCTATATCTTGAGCATCATCTGCTCGGCAGTCACAACATCTTGTGTCCTGCC
This sequence comes from Verrucomicrobiales bacterium, assembly GCA_007123195.1. Taxonomy (GTDB): domain Bacteria; phylum Verrucomicrobiota; class Verrucomicrobiia; order Verrucomicrobiales; family SKLO01; genus SKLO01. Next base: position 677 of record SKLO01000129.1, read on the forward strand.
CGGCAGCCGCCAGGCCGCGCCGAAGCCGGATTCCGGGGCTGAAAGCCGCCTGAAACGCCGCCTGATGCCAGCTGCAGGAGCTTCCAGACGCCCGCTCAGCACCCGCGCAGCCCGCCCGCCCGACCAGACCACCTCATCGACCAATCCACCGTCACTCCCGCCGCCACCGCAGACCAAACCCACTCCATGGAAAAGACCTACACGATCGGAACCCGCTCCTTCGTCCTCGACCAAGCCAAGGCCGAGAGTGCCTTCGCCGCCAAGCGCGTCATCAACGGCCGCCAGGTGCCCTATTTCAACATCCTGCCGCTCAAGTATGGCTGGGCCTACGATCTCTACAAGAAGATGAAGGCCAACCACTGGGAGCCGGAGGACATCTCCATGCAAAAGGACGTCGAGCAGTGGCGCGACGCCGCCCTGGTGGGCGACAACGAGCGCTGGATTGTCATGATGGGCATCGGCTATTTCTCGGCCGCCGAGGGCATCGTGGGTGACAACGTGCTGCACGTGGTCCGCGAGCTGGTGACCGCGCCCGAACTCAAGCTGGTGCTCGGCCGCCACGCCCACGAGGAGAACATCCACGCCGACAGCCTGCTCTACATGATCTCGTCGCTGGGAATCAACCCGCACGAGTGCGAGGCCATGTTCGAGCAGATCGAGACCATCAGCCGCAAGAACGACTTCGTGAGCCGCACCTCCAACTCGCTGAGGCGCGATCTGGACCTGACCGACCCGGTCAACAAGCAGCTGCTGGCGAAGAACATTTTCGTGTTCGGCCAGTGCATGGAGGGCACCCAGTTTTACGGCCTGTTCGGCATGATTCTGAGCCTGTACCGGCAGGGCAAATTTCCCGGCATCGGCCAGATGTTCCGCTACACCCTGCGCGACGAGTCGAACCACATCGAGTTGTTCCGCAACCTGTTCATGGATCTGGTGGAGGAGAACCCGGAGATCTGGACGCCCGAGTTCCGCCAGCAACTGCGCGACCTGATGGCCGAGGCGGTGGAACTGGAGAAGGAGTTCATCCGCGACTGCCTGCCGATCAACGCCGTGGGCCTGTCGGCGGCCGAGTTCGAGCGCTACATCGACTACATTGCCGACCGCCGCCTGACCGGGCTCGGGCTCGACCCGATCAATCCGGGCACCGAGAACCCGTTCCCGTGGCTGGCCGAACTGATGGACATGAAGAAGGAGCAGAACTTCTTCGAGGGACGCGTCACCGAATACCAGAAGACCTCGTCGCTCGGCTCGGTCAACGACGACGATCTGTGAGCCATGGATCGCGCGGGGACGCCTTGCCCCCGTGCCGGCCTTCGCATCCACAGCTGCATTTGATCCCCACGGCAGCCGCCTTGCCAACCCAACCCAACCCAACCAGCCCCCGTCACCCGCCAACCCACCCTCGCACGCCATGATTGGAAGAGAACTCTTTGAAGAAGATGTCGAACTGAAGAAATTCGCCACCACGCCCAAGAACCAGAAACCCTCCTTCAACTGGCGGGTCGAGGCCGGCGAGACCGCCCTTGAGGGGCTTGAGCGGCTGGTGGTGGCGGTCGGCGAGCAGCAGCGGGCGTTCGACCTGGCAGAGATCTGCGACACCATCGGCAGCGCCCTCACCGACCTTTTGTTGTCCAAGGGGGAGAACGAGATCTACACCGAGGAAAACCGCCGCCGGGTGGGCAACTTCGCCCGCACGGTGGCCGCCGAGCTGGCATCCCGCCTGCCCCAGGGAGGCAACACCGGCGGCCAGCCCGGCTCGGTCTCGGCCGCCCAGGTGCATCGCGCCATTGAGAAGGCGCTGGTCAAGCACAACGCCCACGACATTGCCCGCAGCCTGGTGGTGCGGCGCCCCTACCTCGAGGACGCCTGGGAGGAGTCGGCCGAGACCGACTTCCCGCGCGTCAGCACCCGCGTCATCCGCCGCAACCGCGACGTGGTCGCCTGGAACCCGGCCAAGATCGAGGCCGCCGTGCGCAAGGCATTCCTGTCGTTGGAACTCGACCCCGAGCCGGCGCGCAAGATCGCGCTGGCCATCAGCCAGCGGGTGGTGGGTGAAGAACTCCCGTATCTTCACATCGAGGAATTGCAGGACATGGTGCAGGAGGAACTCATGCGCCAGGGCTGCTTCAAGGTGGCGGAGGCCTACATCCTCTACCGCTCCCGCCGCGCCGAGGTGCGCAAGCAATTTGAACAGGAAACCCAGCGACCACCGGCCGTCGACCCCAACCAGGACTCGCTGATTCTGATCAAGGAACACGACGGCAGCACCTCGCTGTGGGACGGCACCGAGTTGCGCAAGCGCATCGAGTTCGCCTCGCTCGGGCTTGAGTTGTGTCTCACGCCGGAACAGATCGAGGGCGAACTGCGGCGTTCGGTGTATGCCGAGATGACCCGCGCCGACCTGCAGACGACGATCATCCTCAATGCCAAGACCCTGATTGAGCAGGACGCCGACTTCGCCAGGTTTGCCGCCCGCATCCTGCTCACCTTCATCTACGAGGAAGTGCTCGACTGGTCGATCCAGCGCGACGGTGTGGCCGGGCTGCCGTCGGCCCATCGCCGGGCGTTCAAGCGCAACCTCGCCCGCGGGGTCGAGATCGGCCGGATCCATCCGCGGCTGCTCGACTTCGACCTCGACCGGCTGGCCGACGCGCTCGATCCGGCCGCCGACCTTGAGTTTGACCACCTGGGCATCCAGACCCTCTACGACCGTTACCTCATCGTCGACAAGGTTGCCAAGCCGACCCGCCGGATCGAAACCCCGCAGTTGTTCTGGATGCGGGTGGCCATGGGCCTGTTCACCGAGGAGGCCAAGCAGCCGGAGGACCACATCATCAACCTCTACCGGCTGTACCGCTCGCGCCGCTTCTGTTCCTCCACCCCCACCCTGTTCAACGCCGGCACCCAGCACTCGCAGCTGTCGTCCTGCTACCTTTACAAGGTCGACGACAGCATCGAGTCGATCATGCTGCGCGGCATCGCCGAGAACGCCTTCCTGTCCAAATGGGCCGGCGGACTCGGCGGCTCCTGGACCTCGGTGCGCGGCACCGGATCCCACATCCACGGCACCAACGGCGAGTCGCAGGGCGTGATCCCGTTCCTCAAGCTGCACAACGACCAGTTGGTGGCGGTCAACCAGGGCGGCAAGCGCAAGGGCTCCGGCTGCGCCTACCTGGAAACCTGGCACAACGACATCTTCGAATTCCTCGAACTGCGGCGCAACGTCGGCGACGACCGTCGGCGCACGCATGACATGAACACGGCCAACTGGATCCCGGACCTGTTCATGAAGCGCATGGAGGCCCGCCAGCACTGGACCCTGTTCCGCTCCAACGAGGTGCCCGATCTGCACGACCTCTACGGCAAGGCGTTCGAGGAAAAATATCTCGAATGTGAGGACAAGGCCTCCCGCGGCGAGATCTACGGCAAGCAGGTGCCCGCCATCGACCTGTGGAAGACCATGCTCAAGATGTTGTTCGAAACCGGGCACCCCTGGATCACCTTCAAGGATCCGTGCAACGTGCGCAGCCCGCAGGACCACATCGGCGTCATCCACAGCTCGAACCTCTGCACCGAGATCACCCTCAACACCTCCGAGGACGAGACCGCGGTCTGCAATCTCGGCTCGATCGTGATCGAGAACCACCTCGACCACGAGGGCAACATCGACCACGACAAGCTGCGCGAGTCGGTCCGCATCGCGGTCCGCGCGCTCGACAACGTGATCGCGATCAACTTCTACCCGACCGAGGCGGCGCGCCGTTCCAACCTGCGCCACCGTCCGATCGGGCTGGGCGTGATGGGGCTGCAGAACGCGCTCTACCTGAAGCGCATCCCGTTTGCCTCGGACGAGGCGGTGGAGTTCAACGACGAATTCATGGAGGCGGTGGCCTACTACGCCTACGAGGCCTCCAGCGACCTCGCCGCCGAGCGCGGTTGCTACGCCTCCTACAAGGGTTCCAAGTGGGACCGCGGCCTGCTGCCGCCGGACACGCTCGACCTGCTCGAACAGGAGCGCGGGCTGCCGATCGATGTGCCCCGCGGCGGTCGGATGGACTGGCAGCCGTTGCGGGAAAAGATCGCCCGCCAGGGCATGCGCAACAGCAACGTGCTGGCGATCGCGCCCACCGCCACCATCTCCAACATCATGGGCAGCAGCCCCTGCATCGAGCCGGCGTTCAAGCACCTCTACGGCAAGAGCAACCTGTCAGGCGACTTCACCGTGCTCAACACCCACCTGGTGCGTGATCTGCGCAAGCGAGGCTTGTGGAACAAGGAACTCTGCGCCCAGCTCAAGTATCACCACGGCGAGCTGGCGGAGATCCCCGGTATTCCGGACGACCTGCGCGAACTCTACCAGACCGCGTTCGAGATCCCGCCCCAGTTCATGATCGACGCCGCCGCCCGGCGGCAGAAATGGATCGACCAGAGCCAGTCGCTGAACCTGTTCCTCGGCAAGCCGGACCTGGTCATCCTGTCGCACATGTACCGCGCCGCCTGGCATTCCGGCCTGAAGACCACCTACTACCTGCGCACCCTGGGGGCGTCAGACATCGAGCAGGTGTCGGGCACCGCCAAGAAGGAGATGCGGGGCGTGGTCAGCGGGGCGACCGCCGCCGCGGGCGAGACCCCGCCCCAGGTCGTCTGCCGGCTCAACGCCGAAGCCGACGGCACCGACTGCGAAGCCTGTCAGTGATCCGCCAGTGGTCAGTGGGCAGTGGGCAGTGGGCAGTGGGCAGTGGGCAGTGGGCAGCGGGCAGCGGGCAGCGGGCGTCGGTCAGTGGGCAGTGCGCGGAAGTTGGAGCCCGGGACCCGGTCCTGATGCCGGAGGCATCAAAGCCGGTAGCCGGTGGTTGAGCGAAGCGACACCACCGGATTCCGCCCGCCCCCATGATTGCACCCCGGCAGGGGTGCCAGCTTGGTGGCAACGTTTGGTATCTTCTGGCCTTGTCTTGGCGCCGCAGCCGCCCGGGCGTGGGCGGCCCGCGCCGATGGCATCCCTCCAGGATGCATTTTCGGGGGAAACGTCACCGGTGGTGTCGCCCGCGGAGCGGGCTCAACCACCGGCTACCGTCTTGGATCCCTCCGGGATCAGGCTCCGCGCTGCCCGAGGGCATTGCCTTCGCGGCCAGGGCCACGGTCGAGTGGCGGGTGGCGGGTGACGAGTGGCGGGTGATTCGGTGCTGACGTCGATGGGGGGGATAAGGCGGTATAGGTATTGCGCCCTGCACAGCCGGGCGCAGCACTTTCCATCGGGGACCGGACTGCCTGTGCCGCTGATGCGGGCGGTTTTTGGCGGAAATGAATGGCGGGCATGAAAAACCTGCCACGGTGCTTTTTTGCTGGCGCATCGGCCGGGTTGCGCCCACGGTTTGCCTCATGCAGTCCCGGTCCAACACCCCGTCCACTTCTGTCACCCAGCCCCGCCCCCAAACCCAGGCCACTGCCGCAGCGCCCGGTCGTCACGCTGGCCTGTTGCCGCGCCGCCGGTTCCTGCGCCAGCTCGGCGGCTCGCTGATGGCGGCGCCGTTCGTCACCCGCGGACTGATGTCGGCCTCGCCCAATGGCAAGCTGCGCCACGCCAGCTTCGGTGCCTCGGGCATGGCCTGGAGCGACATCGGCTCGCTGATGAACCACGGCAACATCGAGCTGGTGGCGGTGGCCGACGTCGATACCCGTCACTTTGCCCGCGTGCAGCAGGCGCACCCGAACGTGAAGGTGTTCCAGGACTGGCGCGAGATGCTGGCTGAGATGGGCGACCAGCTGGACTCCGTCAACGTCTCCACGCCGGACCACATGCACGGGCCGCAGGCGATGGCGTCGATGGCCCGCGGGCTGCATATCTACGACCAGAAGCCGTTGGCGCAGAACATTGCCGAGTGCCGGGCACTGACTCTCAAGGCGCGCGAGAAGGGGGTCATGAACCAGATGGGCATCCAGTTGTCGTCGTCGTTTGCCGAGCGACTGGTGGCCGCGTTGGTCGAGGACGGCGCCATCGGCAAGGTGAAGGAAGTCCACACCTTCAGCGACAAGAAGTGGGGTGATCCCAATCCGCGGCCCGACCGCAGCGACGAGGTGCCGGCCGGACTGGACTGGGATGGCTGGCTGGGAGTGGCCAGCGAGCGTTCCTACATCAACGGCTACTATCACCCGGGCAACTGGCGCCGTCGCAGGGACTTCGGCACCGGCACCCTTGGCGACATGGGTTGCCACATCTTCAGCAGCTGGTTCCGCGCGCTCGACCTGACCTCGCCGATCAGCGTGCGTTCGGACGGGGACACGCCCAACGACTACAGCTGGGCCAACAACCTGAAGGTGGAATACGTGTTCCCCGCGACCTCGCGCACCGAGGGCGAGCAGGTCAGGGTGATTTGGTATGACGGCGACCAGCGTCCGCCTGCGGCGGTGGCCGAGGCGGCCGGCGGCAATCTGCCCGGCCAGGGCAGCGTGCTGATCGGCACCGATGGCGTCATCCTTGCTCCGCACGGTTCCACGCCGCGGCTGTTCCCTGCCGACAAGTTCCAGGGCTACGAATACCCGCGTCTGGAGCCGCGCGATCATTACGGTGAGTTTGTCGAGGCCTGCCTGCGCGGCTCCGGCGACCAGCCGTCGGCCAACTTCGAGTATTCCGGACCGTTGACCGAGATCGTGTTGCTGGGCTGCATCGCCAGCGCCTTCCCCGGCGAGACCATGAAGTGGGATCCGGAGTCGATGAAGGTCGACCACCAGGGCGCCAACGCGCTCATGCGGCGGGACTACCGCGCCGGTTGGGAGATCGAGGGGGTCTGACCGGTTGCGGGTGCCCTGTGACCGGCTGCGGGTGCCGCGCGATCATCGGTTGGCAGCAGGGGCGTGAAAAAGCCGCCCCCGCGACCGGGGGTCCGGTCACAGGGGCGGCCTGGTGAGGTTGGCGGTCGGGCCGCTTGGATCTTGCCTGGCGGGATCAGACGATGCCCTCGCCCCAGCCGCCGCGGTATTCCTTGGTGGTCCACTCGGGCTTGCCGGTGTTGTTGGCGAAGGTGTTGTTGACCGGATCCCAGTCGAA
>SKLO01000603.1 GCA_007123195.1 Verrucomicrobiales bacterium
GCCGGCTCGGCGGGCCCCCTCGGCGGCGCCGGCACCGGCGACAGCTTCAACACCGGCCTAGGCCGCAGCAGCGGCACCGGCGCCGGCCGCGCCGGGGTCGATGGCGTGTCCGTGCCGGAAGAACTCGGCAGCCCGCGCTCGGTGCTGGTAGGCAACACCCTCCTGATCGCCGATCCCATCGCCAACGAACTGTTCGTCGCCGGCCCGCCGGAACACCAACGGGTGATCGACGAGTTGATCGCCCGCCTCGACAGCCGCCCGCGCCAGGTGCTGCTCACCGCGGTGATCGGCCGCCTCAACCTCAGCGACGACTTCGAATACGGCCTCGACCTGCTGCGCACCGTCGAATCGGTCAGCGCCGGACCGGACGGCAGCCTCGGCGCCGGAGCCCTGCTGCTGCGCGACGGCCCCCTGATCGAGCCCGGCGCCCTTCAGCGCGTCGGCGACTTCGCCGAGACCTCCAGCGGCTTGGCGCTCTACGGCCGGGTCGGACGGGAACTCAACGTGCTGGTCAACCTGCTCGAGCGCACCGGCCGCTTCAAGGTGCTGTCCACCCCCAGCGTGTTCGCCCTCAACAACACCAAGGCCACCATCGCCACCGGCCAGCGCATCGCCGTGCCAGGCACCACCTCCAGCTTCCTCGACCCCTCCAGCGTCAACCAGGCCATCACCACCACCATCCAGTTCGAGGACGTCGAACTGCGCCTCGAAGTGGTGCCCCTGATCAATGCCGACGGCGAAATCACCCTGCGCATCGCCCAGCAGAACAACGACATCGTCGGCGAAACCGTGATCGGCGGCAACCGCGTGCCCACCATCGGCACCCAGGGCCTCAACACCACCGTCGTCGTGCCCGACCGCGGCACCGTGTTCCTCGGTGGCCTCATCTCCGAGAGCGAAACCGAAACCCGGCGCGGCGTGCCGGTGCTGTCGTCGGTGCCGCTCATCAAGCACGTGTTCAGCTCCAAGGTCACCCGCCAGGAACGCAACGAACTGGTCATCCTGATCCGCCCCACCATCATCGACAGCCCGCTGTTCGAACCCGGCCAGCCGCTGCCGCCACCGATGGAGGAGCTGCAGCTGCTGGAGGATCTCAAGATGGAATCCCTCCGTCTTGAACCGCCCGCCACCGTGCGCCACTACCCCCTCGACCAGGCGCCCGCGGACCTGCCGCAGCACTCCACCGGCGGCCCTCAACCAGTCGCTTCCTACCCCGACCCGAACCTGTTCCCCGACCGACCCGCCCCGCCGCCCCCGCACCAGCCCCAGCCGCGTCAGCAGGACAACCCCCTCCACGGCCGGTTCGGCGACCGGCCGGTCAAGTGAACCGCTGCCCCTCCCGGCTTCCGCCTCACCGGCCCGAATCCTCAAACAGCTCCCGTAAGGCCAGTTCCGCGGAGATCTCCGGCAGCGGGATCAAGTCCTCCGGTCCGTCCAACACCTCGACCACGAATCCCCCCTCCGACTGGCGGCGATGCACGGTCACACGACCTCCCTCAGGCTCCACCAGGATCAGCACCTTGAGCGAGGGCATGGTCAGATACGCATCGCGCTTTTCACCAAGATCGGTCCGCCGGGTGCCCTCACTGAGCACTTCGACCACCACCACAGGGCGCTCCTGGAAATGATCGTCCGGCGGGTTCGGCTCGCACACCACCATGGCATCGGGATAGTAGAACCTCGTGTGGTCCGGGTATTCGATGCGCACCTTGGTGTCGCTGTTGAACGGGCGGCACGGCTTGCCCCGCAAGCCGGAGCCGAGTGCGACCACCGCATTGGTGGCGATCGCGTTGTGGCGGTTGCTGCCTCCGGCCATGGCATGGACGGTCCCACCGAGATACTCGTGCTTCACATCGCCGGCCTGCTCGCCGGCCAGGTAATCCGGAATAGACACCCGCGGCGCTTGTTCAACCCTGGCCATGAGGAACCTATAACCGGGAAACATAAGGCCGGCAACCGCAGCAACCACCGGACCCCGGCCTCATCCCCGGTCAGCGGCGAGCCCCGCGCCCGGCGCGCGCCCAGCAATGGATTGCCACGGAGCGTCCGGGCTGGTTTACTGGCAGTGTCATCGCCCCAGACCCCGTTGTGAACCGTCCAATCCCCGCACCCCACCCCGCTTCTCCGCATTCCCTCACGTGCGCGCCCGGCAGCTGGCGGCCCAAGCCCGCCCCCGGCTTCGCCCCGCCGTGCGCCCTCCTCATCCTGCTGGTCCTGACCGCCCACTGCCTCACCGCCACCCCGACCGCCCATGCCGGTCAGGTGGTCATCAACGAGTTCGTCTCCTCCAACGGCTCCACCATCGCCGATGAGGACGGCGACTTCGAAGACTGGATCGAACTCTACAACGCCGGCACCGAACCAGTGCAAATGAAGGACTGGGGGCTGTCAGACAGCTCCGACCCGTTTCGCTGGACCTTTCCCGACATCACCCTGCAACCCGGCGAATTCCTGCTGGTCTGGGCCTCCGGCAAAGACCGGGGGCCGGAGCCCGCTGCCAGCCCCGATCCCCAGTTCAACCCATTGGCACCCAATGAGGTCGACGGCTTGGTGATGTGGCTACGGGCCGGTGACCTGGCGGCCGCACCGGGCGCGCCCCTGGCCCAATGGCCGGACGCCAGCGGCCTCGGCAACCACGCCGTTCAAGCCATCGAATCGCGCCGCCCGACCTTCCACCCTGCCGCCATCAACGCTCGTCCGGCAGTGGCGTTCAACGGCTCCACCCAGGAGTTTGAACTGCCACATGAAAACTTCGCCGGCATGGACGACCTCGGCAACTTCACCTTCATTGCGATCGCCCGTTGGGACGGCGGCGTGACCTCGGGCCTTGTCGGCACCGGTTCGGCCATGCCCAACACCAATTCCGGCAACCTCCACCTGGAGATCCAATCCGGCGGCGCGCTGCGCCTGCGCGTGGCCGCCATGAACGGCATCCAAGTGCCCGGAGCCTTGCAGACCGGTTGGAGCGCCATCGGTGCCAGCCAGCGCGACGAGGGCGATGATCCTGAGGCGCGGTTGTATGTCAATGGCGCCAGCATCGGCAGCCGCGGCGAGGACAGCGGCACCTCGGTGCTGGCCGACTACGGCGGCATGTTCCTCGGCAATTCCCACGACTCCACGCGCCATTTTGACGGTCTCATCGCCGAGGTGATCATGTTCAACAAGGCCCTCCCGTCGGATCAACTCGCCGCCGTTCACGATTACCTTACCCTCAAATACGACCTCGACAACCCGGAGGGCCCCAGTCCGATGCCGCCGGCACCCCACACCAACTTCAGCCTCAGCGCCGACGGCGAGACCCTGACCCTCACGCGCCCGGACGGCACCACCGCGGATCAGATTCCCGCCGTGGCGGTGCCGCGCGACGTCTCCTACGGCCGGCAACCCGACGGCACCGGCGGGTTCCGCTTTTTCCTCCAGCCCACCCCGCTGTCCGCCAACGCCACCGAAGCCTACGACGCCCCCGTCGCCGAACCGCAGTTCTCCCACCAGCGCGGTTTCCACGACCAGCCGTTCACCCTCACACTCACCCACGAGGATCCTGAGGCGGAGATCTATTTCACCACCGACGGCAGCCCGCCCTCGCCCTCCGGCGGCACCCCTTACACCGGCCCGATCGCCATCGACACCACCGCCGTCGTCCGCGCCGTCGCCGACAAACCGGGCGCCCTGCCGGTCGCCCGCGTCGTCACCCATTCCTACCTGTTCCTCGCCGACGTCATCAACCAGTCCGACAATCCGGCCGCCCTCGGGTTCCCCTCCCAATGGGGCAGTTGGCAGGCCGTCCACTACGGCATGCAGCCCGACGTCACCCAGGATCCCGCTTACGCGCCGCACATGCTCGACGCCATGACCAGCCTGCCCACACTGTCGCTGGTGATGGACATGGATGACCTGTTCGATCCGGCCACCGGACTGTATGCCAACCGCGATCGCCGCGGCGTCGAGTGGGAACGGCCGGTATCGGTCGAGCTGATCCATCCCGACGGTGATACCGAGGGGTTCCAGGTCAACGCCGGCCTCCGCTCCCAGGGCGGCGCCAGCCGCATGGTCGAGCGCACGCCCAAGGCTTCCATGCGGCTGCTGTTCAAGAACATCTACGAGTCCAGCCGGCTTGAGTTTCCCTTCTTCGAATCGGCCGGCAGTAACATGGACGAGTTCAACTCGATCGTCCTGCGCGCCGAATACAACAACGAATGGCTCCACCCCAACGGCCTCGGCGGCGGCGACCAGCGCTCCCGCGGCCAATACGTGCGCGACCAGTTCATCCGCAACACCCAGATCGCCATGAGCGGTCACGGCTCGCACAGCAAGCACGTCCACCTCTACCTCAACGGCGTCTACTGGGGCATCTACAATCCCTCCGAACGCGTGGACGCCGCCTTCGCCTCAAGCTACTTCGGCGGCGAACGCGAGGACTGGGACGCCATCACCCACCGCGGCGTGCGCGACGGCGACGGCCAGGCCTGGCAAACCCTCAACAACCTTGCCGGCGCCAACCTCGCCAACAACGCCAACTATCAGGCGGTGGTCGATTACCTCGAGCTGGACCAGTACATCGACTACATGATCGTCAACCTGTGGGCCGGAATGCAGGATTGGCCCCATAACAACTGGAACACCGTGCGCCGCCGCGAGCCCGGCCACGGCTTCATGTTCTTCTGCTGGGACTCGGAACGCGCGATGGAGGGTCTCAACGACAACCGCACCGGCGTCAGCGCCGACGCCGCCCGCTTCTACGCCGCCATGCGCGCCAACCCCGAGTTCCGCCTGCGCTTCGCCGACCGCGTCCACCGGCACTTCTTCAACGACGGCGTCCTGATGCCGCACAACACCATCGCCCGCTACGCCGCCGCCGCCGCCGAACTCGAGACCGCCGTGATCGCCGAATCCGCCCGCTGGGGCAGCTACCGCCGCGACAAACACCAGGTCACCGGACCCTTCGGCCGCCTCTACACCCGCGACGATTTCTGGATCCCGGAGCGCAACCGCCTGCTCAACCAATACCTGCCGCAGCGATCCGGCATCGTGCTGCAGCAGTTCGTCAGCGCCGGCCTCTACCCCCTGACCGCCGCTCCAAGCTTTGACCAGCACGGCGGGGATCTCGAACCCGGGCAGCCGGTGGCAATCACCGCAGCCAACGGCACGATCCACTACACCACCGACGGCAGCGATCCGCGCGTTGAGGGCGGCGGCGTCAGCCCAGCGGCTGAAACCTACGCCGCACCCTTCGATATCGCCGGCCCGGGCCCGGTCACGATCATGGCGCGCAGCCTGCACAACGGCCAATGGAGCGCGCTGCTGCAGGCGGATTTCTTCCCCGACGTGGACATGCCGGAATTCATCCCGGGAGGGACCGCCGACTGGACCGACGACGCCAACTGGACCAGCCAGTTCTACCCGGACGGCCCGGGCGTGGCGGCGCGCCTTCTCGAGCCCGCGTCTGACAGCCGCAACATCCACCTGCGCGCCCCGGTCACCATCGGCACAATCTGGTTCGAACAAGCCAGCACCCCGTTCCGCAACCGCGTGCGCGACCGCTCCTCCGGCAACCACCTCACCTTCGATGGCGACGGCCAGCCCGCGCGCATCGTCGTCAACGGCGACGGCGAGGGCTTCGTCGAGTTCGATTTCGACAATGCCGACCTGCTCCTCGCCACCGACCTCACGCTCGAAGTGAACAACACGCTCGGCGACCCCGAGCACGGCGCCCTGCGGCTGCGAACCAACTGGACCGGCCCCGGCGGCTTGATCAAGCGCGGTCCCGGTACGGCCTCGCTCACCGGCGGCGGCAAGCTCTACTTCGGCCCCACCGTCATCGAACAGGGCGTGCTGCAGATCACCGAGAGTTCGGCACCGGAAAACTCGTCGCTGCTGCGGGTGCTTCCGGGCGGCCAGTTGCGGCTGGTCTCCGACGGTCCGTTCGACGAACCGCGCACCCACACCTTCGGCGGCCCACTGGAAATCGCCGGAACGGGACGCAGCGGTGTCGATGAGGGCGCCGGCATGGGCATCCTCGGCGCCATCCGCTACGAACCCCGCAGCCATGGCAGCCGCGCCATCATCACCAATCCCGTCATCCTAACCGAACCAACAAATCTGCATGTGGCCCACGCCAGCAACACCCTCGACCTGACAGGGGCATTTTCCGGCGAACATGCATTCGTCAAGTCCGGCGGCGGCAACTTGCGACTGATCGGCGACCACACGAGCTACGACGCGCCGATCGAGATCGCCACCGGCACCCTCACCATTCTCGGCGGCATCGGCGGCCCGGTCACCATCGGCGAAGACACCACCCTCACCGGCCACGGCAGCTCCGGCGCCATCGACGGCCCCGGCCTGTTCATCCTCGATCGCTCGGTCTGGCGCTCGCCCTCGGTCACCGGAGTCGACGCCCGCATGATCCTCTCCGCCAGCGGCACCCCGGACTTCACCAACCCCGCCGGCGGCCCCAACGCCGCCCTCGTTACCCAGGACGCGTCCCCTGCCATGGTCACCATCTACCTCGACGCCGGCTCCTTCGCCCCGGGGGTCGCCTTCGAGGGCGGCCTGGTGCTGCCGGCCGGCACCGCGGACTGGCAGTCACTGACCGACGGCCTGGTCGCGTTCCAGCCCGACCCTGACGGAACCCACGAGTTCAACGGGCAACTGTGGAGCCCGCTGCCCGGGGCGGAATTCACCACCCGCACCTTCTCCGCCGACCTCGGCGACGGCCCGCAAGCCTACGACACGCTGCAAGTCTGGCCACTCGGCGTCACCATCGATCCACGCAACCTGACGCTCGCCGTGAGCAAGGCACAGAACATCGACCTCACCCCGCTCGGCGGCGAGGTGCTCGGCATCTTCGGCCTGCCGCCCGGCCTGCGCTTCAGCCGCGCCGGCCAGGAGATCTTCGGCACCCCCCTGCGGCCACGTCCCAATGGCCAGCCCTACATCGCCCGCGCGTTGGTGCAATACCCCGACGGCAGCCGCGAGTGGATCGACCTGACGCTCGACATCGAGCCGCTGCCCGACTGGGCGCCGGGCCTTTACACCGGCCACGTCGATGTCGCCGACCCCGCCGATCCCGAAGGCATGTTCGGTCGCGGCGGCGAAATCACCGTGCGCATCACGCCCACCGGATTTTACACCGGCCAGCTGCGGCTCGGCTTCCGCGTGTTCGGCCTGCGCGGCAACCTGCAGGGTTTTGAAGGCCAGACCGACCCCGGCGCCGTGCTCACCGCCAGCCTCAACCTGCGCCAGGTGCTCAGCGACCCCTCACTGGACTTCACCCTCGAACTCGAGTTTGAGGAAGGCACTCAAAGCGTCGGCCGCCTCGCCGGCGCGGTCATTCCGCCCGGCGCCGACCCGCTCGACGGGCTCGCCCTGACCGGCTGGCAAAGCCCCTGGAACTCCCGGTTCAACCCCGCGCTCGGCGGCGGCAGCGCCCGCGTGCACACCATCCTCGAAGCCAGCGACCAACCCGGCGCTGGCGAGGACCACCCCGGTGGCAACGGCTTTGCCGTGGTCACCATCCTGCGCGACGGCATCGCCCGCGTGCAGCTGACGCTCGCCGACGGCGTCAACCTCGCCGGCATCGGCCGCATGTCCGCCGACGGCGACCTCCATCTCTACCGCCACCTCTACCGCGGCGGCGGCGCGGTGCTGCTGGAACTGCAGGCCGACGACATGGACGACGTGCCCGCGCAGCTCGA
>SKLO01000006.1 GCA_007123195.1 Verrucomicrobiales bacterium
AGTCGCGGAACCGGCAGTGTTGTTTGAGCGCCTCGTTGAGCTGTTCCAGATAGGCACTGCGGGGGATCTCCTCTGCGCCAAACCGTTCCAGATGGTCCGTGGTCCACTGGGTGTCGAGCAACTGGTAGCCGCGCTGCCGCAGGCGTGCGACCAACTCCACCAACGCGGCCCCGGAGGCAGCGCTGACCCGGCTGAACATCGATTCCCCGAAGAACGCGCCGCGGATGGCGAGGCCGTAGAGGCCACCCACCAGCCGGTCGTCCAGCCAGGTTTCCACCGAATGCGCCCAGCCGAGCCGGTGGAGCCCGACATACGACTCGCGGATGGTATCGTCGATCCAGGTCTCGTCGCGATCGGCGCAGCCGTCGATCACGGCCTCGAAGGCGGTGTCGACGCGCATCTCGAACCGGGCCTTGCGCAGCGCTCGCTTGAGCCCGTGCGGCACGTGAAACCGCTCCAGCGGCAGCACCCCGCGCGGATCAGGGGAAAACCAACCGATCTCGCCCGGCGCCACCGCCATCGGAAACGCCCCCACGCAGTAGGCGCCGACCAACAGGTTCGGCTCCAGCCCCTGCGGGACCGGCGGCCGGACGCCGTCTGGCAGTTCCTGGTTCATGGAATTTTTCACTGGCACCGGTGCAATCCACCGGCAGGTTGCCCCCACAGGCGGGTCAAGGCAACGTGATTCAGGGGCACCCGCCGGACAACCCATCGATTCCGGCCATGGCGACCGCAATTTATCCCGGCAGCTTCGACCCGATCACCAATGGTCATCTTGATGTGGCGGCGCGGGCGGCGCGTCTGTTCGACCGCGTGATCCTGGCGGTGGCACGGAACAGTTCCAAATCCGGCTTGTTCGAGCTCGACCAGCGGGTTGGGCTGATCCAGCAGGCCATTGCCGACCTTCCGGGGGTCGAAGTCAGCCAGTTCGAGGGGCTGCTGGTGAACTATGCCCGCTCGATCGGGGCCGGCACCGTGATTCGCGGGTTGCGGGCGGTGAGCGACTTCGAATATGAGTTCCAGATGGCGCTGATGAACCGCCAGCTGGCGCCCGGGGTCGAGACAATCTTCCTGATGCCTCGGCAGGAATACACTTATCTGAGTTCCCGGCTGGTGAAGGAAGTGGCCGGTCTCGGGGGCGCGATCGAGGACTTCGTGCCGGTCGCGGTGGCGGACGCCCTGCGCCGACGGTTTCCGCAATCGGACGTCGCGGGAGTGTCGTCTGCCGGCGACGCCGGGTAAGATCGGATCGCGGCGGCGGCGTGCGGCCGGCTCCGGTGCGTTGGCGCGCAGTGGATCCATCCCGCCTCCCTTCCGGCCCTGCCGGCCCGTCGCTCGGGCGGCTCCGGGCGTAACCAAATCAAGCCCATGAACACCAACCACGTCTCCAACCTGATCATCGACCCCCGCGCGGTGCCGCCTGAGGGCCTGTCCCTGACCGGCGCCGTGGCCAGGGACGTGTTCGAGCTGGCCGAGGATGATTGGGCGCGCCCGCGCCCGCCGCTCGAATACTCGCTCCGCGTGCATCGCAGCGGCGACCTGCTGCTGGCGGAAGGCCGCGTCAGCTGCCGGTTCCAATTGCAGTGCGCGCGTTGTCTGGAGTGGTTTGACGACCTGATCCAGTTGGAACCTTACGAGGCCGGGGTGGAAATTGACGATGAGGGTGCAAACCTCGACTTGACACTGCGGATCCGCGAAGATATTCTCTTGGCCCTTCCCGGGTTTCCGCGCTGTGAGGACAGCGTGCTGGAGTCCAGGAATTGCCCGGCCGAGGAGATTCTCCGCCGACTGGGCGAGCAGGCGGTTCCGCCCGGGGAGCGGAACAACGACGCCTGGGGAGTACTCGACCAGTTTGACATCGACCGGTCGACCCCCAAGCCAGAATCCTGATCGGGCGACCACCACGGTTGCCGCCCGATCCATCACCACCAGCAACCATCCAAATTTCTCATGGCCGTTCCCAAGCGTCGCACCTCGAAGAGCAAGAAGCGCATGCGCCGTGCCGCCAACCGGTGGCACAAACCACTGCTCCAGAACTGTCCCGAGTGCGGCAGCGCCGTGCCGGGTCACATCGCCTGCCCGTCCTGCGGCTACTACCGCGGCCGCCAGGTGCTGGACGTCGAGTCGGTCTGAACCGCCGCGCCCGCAGCCTCCGGGCCCAGCGCCCGCTCGCGCGGCCCCTGCCGGGGGCGCCCGCCGACGAAGGACCGCCGCCCCACCGGGTCGGCGGTTCTTCTGTTTCCACAACCCGCCACGGCTTGCAGGCGCAGCCCGGCCCCACGCCGTGTCCGCCACCGTTTGCACGAACCGCGCCTTGAGGGTTGCAACCACGGCTTGCCCGCGCTCACATGATGCCAACCACAACCGGCACACGGTGAATCGCCGGCGCTCCGGTTCCGCCACATGAGAATCGCACTCGATGTCATGGGGGGCGACCACGCCCCGACCAACCCGATTGAGGGGGCCAAACTGGCGCTCGAATCGCTGCCGCAGCTGGAACGGCTCTACCTGGTGGGTGAACCGGAGGTGGTCGAGGCCGCCCTCCAGGCCGCCCAGCTGCGCGACCGCCGGATCGAGGTGGTGCCCGCTTCCCAGGTCATCGCCATGACCGACGCCTCCACCGACGCCCTGCGGGCCAAGAAGGACTCGTCAATCAGCGTGGCCGTGGACCTGGTCAGGAGCGGCGAGTGCTCGGCGATCGTCAGCGCCGGCCACACAGGCGCCTCGGTCGCCGCCGCCACCGTGCGGCTCAAGCGGCTGCGCGGCATCGATCGCCCCGGCATTGCCAGTCCGTTGCCCAACGAGTTCGGCATGGCCAACATCGTCGACGCCGGCGCCAACCCCGAGGCCAAGCCGCAGCACCTGTTCCAATACGCCATCATGGGCCATGTCTACGCCCGCCAGGTGCTGCACCGCGAGCGCCCGATCATCGGCCTGATGTCGATCGGCGAAGAAGACGAGAAGGGCACCGAACTGACCCGCGAAGTGTTCCGGATGCTCAGGCAAACCGACCTGAATTTCCGCGGCAACATCGAGGGCCACGACCTGTTCGAGACCCAGCTCGACGTGGTCGTTTGCGACGGCTTCACCGGCAACGTGCTGCTCAAAGCCTGCGAGGCCACCGCCAAGGTCATGTTCAAGTGGATCAAGGCCGAGATCCACCGCAGCACCCCGCTGCGGAAGCTCGGCGCCCTCATGGCCAGGGATTCCTTCCGCAAGGTCAAGGAGCGCGGCAATTACGAAACCTACGGCGGCAGCCCGCTGCTGGGCGTCAACGGCGTGGTCATCATCGGCCACGGCTCCAGTTCGGCGCTGGCCATCAAAAACGCGATCCGGGTGGCCACCGAGGCTGTCCGGCACGAGCTCAACCCGCACATCGAAGCCGAGGTCGCCCGCCTCAGCTGAACCCGCTTGTCCATGACCACTCCGCCGATCGATCCCGATTTCTGCGTCACCACCATCGCCGGCACCGGCTCCTACCTGCCCGAGCGCATCCTGACCAACGCCGATCTGCAGCACATGGTCGACACCTCCGACGAGTGGATCACCACCCGCACCGGGATCAAGGAGCGCCGCATCGCCGCCGAGGGCCAGAGCACTTCAGACATGGCCGCCGAAGCCGCCCGTCGGGCCATGGAATCTGCCAACGTCACGGCCGATGACCTCGACCTGATCATCGTGGCCACCGTCAGCCCGGACATGTTCTTCCCCGCCACCGCCTGCCTGGTGCAGGACAAGATCGGTGCCCGCAACGCCATCGCCTTCGACATTTCGGCCGCCTGCT
The DNA here is from genome assembly GCA_007123195.1 of Verrucomicrobiales bacterium. Classification (GTDB taxonomy): domain Bacteria; phylum Verrucomicrobiota; class Verrucomicrobiia; order Verrucomicrobiales; family SKLO01; genus SKLO01. The sequence continues at coordinate 3,785 of SKLO01000006.1, forward strand.
CCGGCTTCCTCTTCGCCATGCAGGTGGCGCGCCACTTCATCAACACCGGCAACCGCCGCACCGTGCTGGTGATCGGCGCCGAAAAACTGTCGTCGCTGGTCAACTGGGATGACCGCAACACCTGCGTGCTGTTCGGCGACGGCGCCGGCGCGGCGGTGCTCAAGCGCATCGACAACGGCGGCGACCAGCCCGGCCGCGTGGTCTCCACCGTGATGGGCACCGACGGCTCGCTGGCCCACCTGCTGCGCGTGCCCGGTGGCGGCGCCGCCTGCCCGATCACCCCGGACAACGCCGACCAGCGCCTCAACACCATCCACATGGAGGGCCGCGAAACCTTCAAGCACGCCGTCACCCGCATGTGCCATGCCAGCGAGGAGGCGCTCGCCAAGGCCGGCCTCAAGGCGTCCGACGTCACCCTGCTGATCCCCCACCAGGCCAACCACCGCATCATCAGCGCCATCGGCGAGCGGCTCGGTGTGCCGGCCGAGCGCACCTTCGTCAACCTCGATCGCTACGGCAACACCTCCGCCGCCACCATCCCCATCGCCCTCGACGAGGCCCGCCGCAGCGGCCGCCTGAAGCGCGGCGACATCGTCCTGCTGGTCGCCTTCGGCGGCGGCTTCACCTGGGCCAGCTCGGTGATCGCCTGGTAATGCGACCATCGCACCCACACCAGCCACCGCCGCCCGTCCCCATGGCCATCACCCCTCCCTCCCGACTCGGCATCCTGCTGGTGGTGTCCGGCCCCTCGGGCTCCGGCAAGACCACCCTCTGCCGCCAGTTGCGGGACCGCCAGGGCTGCGTCTACGCCGTGTCCTGCACCACCCGGGCACCGCGCCCCGGCGAGCAGGACGGGGTCGACTACCATTTCCTCACCGAATCCGAATTCGAGCGGCGCGCCACCCGCGGCGAGTTCCTCGAGCACGCCAGTGTGCACAACCACCACTACGGCACCCTGCGCAGCGAGGTCCGGCGCCACCTTGAGCACGGCGTGGACGTCATCATTGACATCGACACCCGCGGTGCCGCCCTGATCCGTGCCAGCGACGACCCGCTGGTGCGGCGCTGCCACGTCGACATGTTCGTCATGCCGCCGACGCTGGAGGAACTGCGCCGCCGGCTCGGCGACCGGGCCACCGACGACGAGGCCACCATCCAGCTGCGGCTGGTCAACGCGCAGAACGAAATCCGGCACTGGCCGACCTATCAATACACCCTCGTCAGCGGCACCCGCGAGCAGGACTACCAGCGCTTCGAGGCGGTCCTGCTGGCCGAGCGCCAGCGGTCCTCGCGCCTGACCGACCCCAGCGCCGGCCCGCCCGCCGATGCCGCCGGGGAAATCCAACTGGAACTCGACGGCCGCGCGGGGCTTTGAACCTGAAATGGCAATCTCTCCATGGCATCACCGGACGCGCGACACCCGTTGGCTGGCGAAAACGGGCATCGGCATCGTGCTGGCCCTGACCGCGCTCGCCTTCGTCACCGACCTGCTGCGCTCCAAGCCCGCCGTCAACGAGCCCTACTTCCAGCAGTTGCTCGAGCGCATGATCCGCGAGTGCCTGCCGGACCAGGACCCCGGCCACGACCTGCGCCAACTGCTCGAGGTGCTGACGATCGGGAGCGAGGATGCCGACGCCATCGCCCATTTCATCACCCGCCTGGTGCGCCACCCGATCATCGGCCAGGCGGGACACGAGCGCGGCCTGCCGGGAGTCGTCGCCGGCGGCCTGATCACCGCCCTGCTCGAGGGAACGCTCGACGAGCGCCACAAGGCGGTGCTCGACCTCTACGGGACCGGCCTTGAGCTGCCGTCCCATACCATCCTCGACAGCGACCCGGTCACCACCCTCCGCCACCTCGCCCGCGAGGACCCGGTGGCCGCCATCTTCGCCATCGACCTCGCCCAGCCGGCCCATCCAACCCAGGCGCTGGCGTGGGCGCGCGAGGACGGACGCCGGTTCGACAGCGATCCGTTGCGCCGCATCACCTGGCAGCTGGCCATCCGGCAGGGCCATCCCGACGTCGTGCGGGAACTGTTCAACGACCCCGCGCACGTGGCCGCCCTGACCCCGCGGCTGGAGCACCAGGCAGTGAAGGCTTCCGGCGATTTCCTTCGCCAACTGCGCTGGCTTTGGGCCGGCTGGGGCGGTTACGCCGCCCCGGCCTCCCTGTTCATGGCCCTGTTCGCCGGCTTGATCTGGTTCATCCTCACCCTCACCCTCGACCAGGTGCCGCGACGCCGCGCCGCCTGGTTCCTGATCCCCGTCCTGCTCGGCGCCCTCAGCACCCTGCTGGTGCTGGTGGCCGGCTCCTGGCAGGACGCCCGCATCGGCTGGGGCCCCTCCAGGGACCTGTTCGACAACGCCCTGTTCTTCACCGCCGGGGTCGCCCTGCGCGAGGAACTCGCCAAGCTGCTGGCGGCCGCGCCGGTGCTCTACTGGCTGGCAAGGGTGCGGCGCAGCGACGACATCACCGCGCTGGTCGCCGCCGGCTGCGTCGGTCTCGGCTTCGCCATCGAGGAAAACCTCGGCTACTTCGGCGCCGTGCCCGACGGCACGGTGGTCGCCCGGTTCCTCACCGCCAATTTCCTCCACATCGCCACCACCGGCCTCAGCGGCCTCGCCCTGTTCCACCTGTTCCGCCATGGCTGGCGGCGCTGGGAGGGACTGCTCGGCGCCCTGCTGTTCGTCATCCTCATCCACGGCGGCTACAACACCGCGCTGGCCTCCACCGACTTCCAGGATGAATCGCTGATGGCGTTCTCCATCATCCTGCTCGGCGTGCTGTCATGGCGGTTCTACGGCACCGCCGCCCCGCTGATCCCGCCTGGACGGCGCCAGATCTCGCCGATGGCGGTGTTCGTGGTCGGCCTGGCCCTGCTGATCGGTGTCACCTACAACGTGTTCCTGTGGAACCTGGACTTCTGGGACGCCACCCCGGACTTCGGCCTGGCGGCGATCCATTTCGCCCCGATCGGGTTCCTCTTCATCCACCACTACCGCGACACCTGAGCCCCCGGATCGCGCCGGCCCCGGCGCCACCACTCCAGCGCGGTGGAACACCCCGGCCAAGACCCGGCTGGATGAACTCACCGACTCGCTGTCAGCCGGACCGGTCGGGCGTCGGACTTCCCTTTGGGCGCGAATCAGCTGTAACCAGCTAGCCTTTGCCCTGCGCCGGAAGCAGCGGTCAGCCGGGAGACGGCGGCTGGACGAGGTCACTCGGTGTCTGCACCGGCTTCTCCCGGCGCGGACATGTGCTTGGCGATATAGGCCGGTTCACCCATTCTCCCGAGCAGGTCCAATTGCAGCTCGAGCCAGCCCATATGACCTTCCTCGTCCATCACAATGCGCTCGAACAGGGATCGGGATCCAATGTCGCCCGCCTCCTCGGCCTGGCGCGCCGCCGAGGTGTAGAAGGCAATGGCCTCCTTTTCGTCGGCCAGGTCCCGCTCAAACATTTGGACCAGCGACCCGGCCATCGCCGGGGCTTTGGCAAACACCAGCGCCGGCTCGCCTTTGAGGAACATGATCCGGGCGATGAAGTCATCCGAATGACCAAGTTCCTCCTGCATTTCCCGGCGCATCTGCACCGCAAGCCGGTCAATCCCCCAGTCGCAAAGCACGCTCGCATGCAACTGATACTGATGGGCCGCGGTCAATTCCATCGCGAGCGCGGTTTGAAGGTTCTTAAGCGTCTGTTCTCGATTCATGGATGTGTCGGTTTCCGGTTCACCGGCACGGTATCATCATGCCCACATCAAGCCAGCCTGTCTTTCGCCCCGATTGCCAAAGAACGCGCCCCCTCCCCCCGCCGGTCCCCGCGAGCGGACCGGCCGCGTCAGGCCACTCCGGAGACCTGCACGATGA
>SKLO01000319.1 GCA_007123195.1 Verrucomicrobiales bacterium
GAAGGAGGCCGCCGGTGATTACCAGGCAGGGACGCACCTCGTGGATCTTGGCGTCACCAGGGATCGCTACGTTGGGCAGTTGAAGGAATTCGCCGGCATGATGAGGGGGGAGATTGAAAGTCCGTTCTCCGTCGAACACGATCTCCTGGTCCAGGAGATCCTGCTCGCCGCATCAGGCTATACAGAGTGGCAATAGCCACCACCAGCCGTTGACTATTTGGAGCAACATGATGGATCAATCGACTTTCCCTTCGTCCCGCCGCGACTTTGTCAAAAGCCAGGCCATGGTCGCCGGTTCCCTTCTGGTAGGGGGGCTTTCCCGGGGTGCCGACTCGACCCCGGGGCGGAGAAGCTGGAAAATTGCCATCCACATGGACACATCGGTACCGACCCTGGGGCTGCATGGGCTTCATGCCGCCTTCTGGGGCTTGCCGGATGTTGAAATTGTGGCCATCTACGATGCCAATTCGGAAAACATCGAGCAACGTCTGGCCGGCAGCCGGGCGAAGCGCCACTACACCAGCTATGTGGAGATGTTGGAAAAGGAAAGGCCTGACATCGTGGTGCTGACCACCCGGTTGCCCAACCTGCATTTGGGGCAGATCCGCGAAGCGGCCAAAAGGGGCTGTCATATCTATTGCGAGAAGCCTCTCTGCGCTTTCCTGGAGGAGGCTGACGAGATCGTCCAGCTCGCAGAGACCCATCGCATTCAGATCGCCATGGCCCATCCCTGCCGACATGGGCTGGGTTTTGTCACCATGAAAAGGCTGATCGCCGAGGGCAGGATCGGCAAGCCGTTGACGGTCCAGGGATGGGGGAAGAGCGATCATCGAGGAGGCGGAGAGGACATGATGACCCTGGGGACACACATTTTTGATCTGATGATCCACCTTTTCGGCGCACCGGAAACCGTCACCGGCGACGTCCGGGTGGAAGGATCGCCGTTCGCCGGGCCTCCGTTGAACAAGACCACCGAGGACATCGGGCCGGCGGCGGGCGATGAGATTTTCGCCACCTTTCGATTCGCCGGCGGGGTGCGTGGAATTTTCGAGAGCCGGAAGGGGCTCTATGACAGCAAGACCAACCGCATGGGAGTGAGCGTGATCGGCAGCCAGGGCATGTTGTCCTGCCGGTTCTCGGACATGGATGCGGAGCCGCAGCCACTCCGGTTCCAAAATTCTCCCTGTGCCCCTGCTGATGCATCGGTTTCCGAGGAGATTGCGCTGGTTGAAGAGCGTGTCATCCCGGACGCGGAGGATCTGGTTTACAATGTCCCCGGGATGCCCCGCGGTCCGATCTTCGCGGAGGCCGGCCGTTTTGCCGCCTGGGATCTGATGGCTGCCATTGAAGAGGGCAGGCCTCCGGTCGCGAATATTCAGGACGCACGGACGGCTCTGGAGATGATCCACGGTGTGTATGCCTCGCACCTGGCCAACAGGACGCTGACGTTGCCCTTGGAAGACCGGCGGCACCCGCTGCGGGAGTTTCAGGAAGGGATCTGATCGCGGGGGTCGTCGTCGTCAGCGCATGGAAAAAGGCTGCCATCCGCGAGCCAGGCCGGTTCGTCTCTCCAAAGAAAAAGCCGGCCACCCTCAGGTGACCGGCTTGGAAACGCGACGCGAGGCATTTCGCGCTCTCAACGGCGTCTCCGCAAGACGGCAACACTCCCCGCCAGCAGCAACAGGAGCGAGCTGGAAGGCTCGGGCACCTGGGTCAGGCTGAAATCGCTGATGGTGGAGCTTGCGCCCATATTGGCTCCAAAGCCCACATGGGTGAAATCATAATCCGCAGTGAGCGCGACCGTATGCTCCGGCGAGCCGGAACCATCCCGGAAAAACCTGAGGGAGCCGAAGTCAGTGGTGCCGTTCCAGCTTCTCAAATCCAGTTCGACGCTGAAGGTGACATCGTCCGCGACTGTCGGCCAATTGGTCGTAACGGCCCCCGTGCCTCCAGGAGTAATGTTGAAGTAGGTGGTGCCTGTGGCTTGTCGGCGAAGGGCGATGCCAACCCCGCGATTGGGTGAGTTGTAAATGGCATTGTTCGGGTTGAATGCTCCAGCGCCTCCAGGAGGAGATAAAAAGTTCACGCTGACCCAGCGGTTGACATCCGCAGTTGTCCCTCCTGTAATCCCCGCGATTGTGGCGGTCAGGGTAAAAAGCCCGTCCCCATTTCCCTTCGTGTCATTGATGTAGCTCCCCACAGGAAGACCGGCGCTGACGAATGAGCCATTGACCACGGAGCCGTCAGCCCTGAAGGCGGCTCCCGCATTCCAGACTGCGCTGCCACCGGCCGCCGTGATTGCGGAGGAGAAGATGTTCGGGCTGGTTCCATGCAGGCTGGCGGCGCCCGAGCCATCAAAGGAATCGGCAATGATGACAGTCGCGCCCACGGGCGTAACGGACATCAGGGTGAAGGCAACCAGGGACCACAGGTGAAATTTTGTCTTCATAGGGGGGATAGCGGCTGCTGACGCAGGGGTTCGCCTCTCCTACTCCAATGCAACTTTGAAATCAACAAGAAAAAGTAGGCTACGGCAACCGCTGAAGAGTTGGATCGTCGTTTCGACGAGGGCGAGGACATCAGTGAGTTCCTCGATTGGGAGAAGGCCCGCCGGCCCGGATTGGAAACCCGGCGTGTCAATGTCGACCTGCCGGGTTGGATGATTTCGGAACTCGACAAGCAGGCCTCACTGATCGGTGTGACCCGCCAGTCCATCATCAAGGTGTGGCTCGGCGACCGGATCAAAACCGAACGAGCCGGCGCGCTGCCGCCCATGGCCCGGCTGTGACGCCGGTTCACCCGGGGTGTTCACACATCCAGCTTGACACCACTGCACCACTGCACCACATTGGCCCGGTGAACCGCTTGACCATCACGTTGGACAACGATCTTTACGCCATGGCCCGTGCCCATGCCGTGGCGCACAACCTGTCCCTCAGCAAAGCCATCAGCGACCTGCTTCGGTCACGACAAGCCTCAGGCCCGGTTTCCGGTCCCACCTCCGGCGGAGACGACGCCGGCTCATTCTCCATCGACCCCGACACCCTCCTGCCCGTGGTCAAGGGCGGTGCGCGGCCGGTCACCACAGAGGACGTCGAGCGCGCCACTGCAGATGATGACCTTCGCCATGTCACAGCCATGAGCGCTCGACCAAACCCCGTCCATCAATCCTCCCCGGGGCAAGCCGCCCGATCATGACCTGGCTGCTGGACGGCAACATCTTGTTGGCGATGGCCTTGCGCAGCCATGTTCACCGTCGGCGTTGCCTCAACTGGTTCACCAACCTCCCGGCAGAGGACAAGTTCGCCACCTGCGCCGTGACCGAGGGCACGCTCTTGCGCATCCACATGCAACTTGCTGAAGACACCTCCGCAGCAGCCGCGTGGCGCACCCTCGGCACCTATCACGATCACCCGCAGCACACTTTCTGGGCGGACGGATTCTCCTACTCCGACATTGATCCCACCCGGCTGACCGGCCACCGGCAGGTGACCGATTCGTGGTTGGCCGCACTGGCCGCGCGCAAAGGTGGCAAGCTCGCGACCCTCGATGCCTCCCTGTCCGTATTGTGGCCGGACCCGACATTTCTAATCCCGGTTTGATCCTAAAGTTGGATAACTCTCTGATAATCCGTGCCCGGCCGTGAGGTCGTTCACCCGGCCAGCAGGCGGTCACCCGCCGCCACAATGCGCCTTGCCCCGGACGCCGCGCGCGCCTTGATTCCCACATGCCACGCCGGTCCGCCCAATGTCCGCCCACCCCTGCCCTGCCCCGCCGCCCGCCGATCCGGCGGCGCCAGGCTCTGGTCACCGTGCTGGCCGTTGCCCTCGGTCTGCTGGCCACCGTCGCCGCCCTCCCGGTGGCCGCGCTCGAACTGGCCGACCAACGCTTTGAATTCCACCACGAAGAAGCCACGCTGCAGATCCCCGTCGCCGCCAATCGCCCGATCCACCGGCCCGACCCCGCCATCGAGCGATTGGTGATCCTGGTCCACGGGCTCAACAGCAATGCCGTCGGCTACTTCGCCACCACCCGCCGGGCAGCCGTGGTCGCCCGGCGCGAGGACACCACCCTGATCGTGGCTCCCCAGTTCATCCAGCAATCCCGTCTCGGCGACCAGCGCGCGTTCCTCCACTGGTCGGTGTCGCCGTTCTGGGGTTCCTGGCGCGGCATCAACGGTGCCGCCGATCCGCCCGAACCGGTGCGGGTCAGCGCGTTCGACGCGCTGGACCGGCTGCTCGAGGCCACCACCGATCCCTCGCGCTTTCCCAACCTGCGGCACGTGGTCGTCGCCGGTCACTCGGCCGGCGGCCAGATGATCGCCCGCTACGCCGCCGCCAACCGCTTCGACCGGCCCGGCCGCAAACCCGCGTCCATCGAGCTGAGCTACCTGGTCATGGCGCCCTCGTCCTGCCTCTACTTCGACCGCCACCGGCCCTCCACCGCCGCTCCCGGCGACCAGCGCCGGGACCGGCGCGGGCGGGACCGGAGCAACGGCGATGGCGATTCCGAACACGAACCCGCACGATTCATCGTGCCCGACGACCCGCCCGAGAGCTACAACCGCTATGGCTACGGCCTCGACGACCTGCATGGCTACCTGCGGCAAACCGGCGCCGAGGTCATGCGCGAGCAGTTCGCCCGGCGCCGGGTGGATTACCTGGTCGGCGCCCTGGACAACGACAACGACGGCGCGAACCTCGCCAACGGGCCCGCCGCCATGTGGCAGGGCCGCAACCGGCTCGAGCGGCTGCAGCACTATCATGCCTACCTTGCGTTCCATTTCGGCCCCGAGATCCACCGGCGCCACCGCCTGACCATCGTGCCCGAAGCCGGCCACCGCAGCGCCGACCTGATCCTTTCCCCCGCCGGCCTCAACCTCCTGTTTGACGCCGCCATCGGCAGCGAGTGAACATGCCGGACTCCCGCGGCCTGCCCTGCCTGACAGCTGTTGGAACTTGTTATCACGGGTTCCATCCAACCATGGTTCCTCAGATCACCCGGTCGTTGCCGCCGTCGACCGGCAGCTGGGCGCCGGTGGTCTTGCCGAACAGGGGCGACAGCATGGCCGCCACCATGAGACCGACGTCGGCGCTCTTGATCTCGGTCTTCATCAGGTTGCGGGTCTTGTATTCCTCGACCGTGATGCCGTAGCGCTCGGCCGAGCGCTGCAGGGCCTCGGGGGTCCACAGCTTGGTGTCGAACACGGCATCGGGGTGGATGATGTTGCAGCGCACGCCGTGCGGGGCCAGCTCCATCGCGGCCACCCGGCACAGCTGGGTGAGACCGGCCTTGGCGCAGGAGTAGGAGGCGGCGCCGGCGCCGGGGGCCATGACATTGCGCGAGCCAACCAGCACGATGGCGGGATCGACCCCGAGCTTGAGGAACGGGATCGCATGCTTGAGCAGCAACTGGTGGCTGGTCAGGTTCACCGCCATCGACTTGGCCCAGTTGCCCTGGTCCATGTCCTCAAGGTAGGCGCCGGCGGTGAAGATGCCGGCGTTGGACACCAGAAGGTCGAGCCCGCCGAAGCGTTTCACCACGTCGGCAATGGCGGCGCGCACGCCGTCCTCGTCGGTCAGGTTGATGACCACGCCCTGGCCCCCGATCGAGGCCATGGCCTGGATGATGTCGGGGTTGAGGTCGAAGCCGACCACCGTGGCGCCCTGGGCGGCCAGCGCCTCGGCGCAGGCGAAGCCGATGCCGGCGGCGGAGCCGGTGACGATGGCGACCCGGCCGCGGTGGACCGGGGCCTGGCCGGCCTGGTTCAGCTTGGCCTGCTCAAGGTCCCAGTATTCAATCTCGAACAACTCCGCCTCGGGCACCGGGTGCCAGCCGCCGGAGGCCTGGCCGAGCTGCACGGTGCGCACGGTGTGATGCACCAGGTCGGCCACGATCCCGGCCTCCTTGACCGTGTTGCCGAAGCTGACGGTGCCGTGACCGCGGACCAGGGCGAAGCGCGGCGCCGGATCGAGCGGCTTGTGGTGGTCGCGGGCGTGGCGCTCGAAGTAGGCGCGGTAGTCGTCGGCATAGGCGGCCACGGCGTTGCCCACGACCTCCGGCCCGAGGCCGTCGATGAACAACGGCGCGCGCTTGGTGCGGATCACGTGGTCTGGCGTCAGCGGCCCGCGCCGGCCAAACTCGTCGACGCCGTCGAGCCCGCAGTAACCGACCGCCTCGGGCGAGTCGTCGAGCAGCGCGATCTGGGCGCGCCCGGCGAGCTGGCAGACCCGCTGGCGCAGCCCGGCCAAGCCGGCCAGGTCGGCGTCAGCGGGCTCGGCCCGGGCCGGCTGGTGGCCGGGCGCAAGCCGTGCCAGCTCCTGTTCGGCCAGCGTCACGTGGTCGATCATCCGTTCGTAGCTGCGGCGGGCGTCGTCGTCGAAGGTGAAGATGCCATGGTTGAGCAGGATCAGGCCCTCGACCCCCTCGGCGCGGAGGTCGCGACCGCGGATGGCTTCCAGCACGGCCCGGGCGAGGATGAAGCCCGGCATCACATACGGGATCACGATCATGCGGTCGCCGTAGACCGCGCGCACGCGCTCGGCGCCGTCGGGCAGATTGGTCAGGGCAACCACGGCGTTGGCGTGGGTGTGGTCGACGTAGCGGAACGGCAGGATGGCGTGGAGGATCGCCTCGATCGAGGGGTTCGGCGCGTCGGGATCGAGCATCGCAGCGCGCTGCTGGCGCACCATGTCGGGGTCGGACAACGACTCGAGTTCCGCCAGCTCCAGCAGGGTGTCGAGCCGCACGGGGGCGAACCCGGCGCGCTCGATCGTGGCCAGGTCCCAGCCCGAGCCCTTGACCGCGCAGATCTCGACCTCGCGACCGAAAAAATCGGTAGCGGTCATCTTGACCGAGGTATTGCCGCCGCCGTGCAGCACCAGTTCCGGCTCGCGACCGAGCAGGCGCGAGGTGTAGACCCGCAGGTCGAGGGGATCGGCGGCGTAGGTGTCCGCTTCGGCTTGGTTCCAAAGGCTTTGCATGGCGAAGAAGGGAAAGAGACTGGACCGGGTGCATAGCCCGGGGGCGCGGCGGTTGCAAGTGGCGGTGGGTTGGGCGGGTGGCGTGCAACCCTCCGCCTCACCCGGGCCCCGCGAGCGCCAAGCCCCGTAGGGCGGGCCTCCACCATCGCGGGTTGGAGGCCCGCGCTGGCGGACAGAGACCGAGTCTCCGCTCTGCGCAGGCGTCAGGGAACAGCACCGCCCGCCCCGACGGCATCGCCCCACCCCGGTCTCGCGAGCGCAACACCCGTAGGTTGAATTGCAGCAATTCGACCAGGGGGCGCACCGCTCGTTCCCCGCGCCCCCTTCCTTCACGCCTCCTTCCGCCCCCTGCGAATGAACCCGCCGCGTGGTCCCGGCACCACCCCGCGCGCAAAACGCACAGCAGGTCGAATTGCGCCAATTCAACCTACGGGGCTGCCGCCAGTCGCTGCCCATGAACAAGCCAACGGCTTCCGCCCACTCAGCACACCAACACCCCGCCTCACCACGGCCTCGCGAGCGCAACGACCGTAGGTTGAATTGCAACAATTCGACCAGGGGGCGCGTCGACCGTTCCCCACGCCCACTTCCTTCACGGCTCCTTCCGCTCCCTGCGAATGAACCCGCC
>SKLO01000028.1 GCA_007123195.1 Verrucomicrobiales bacterium
ACCGCAGTCATGTCCAGTGGCACGAAATGCTCCCTGAAGACGCGGAGGTGGCGCTCTCGTTTCTGGAAGCCGCCGGCACAGCCGGCAATCTGACGAGCGACGCGCAGATCGCTGCCGTGGCCAAACGACTCGACGCAGAGGTGCATACAACCGACATGGACTTCCGCAGGTTTCCCGGGGTCCGCCTCGCAAACCCTCTTGAGCGCTGAATCCGGACGCACGTCGGCTGGAGCCTCCACACTGACAATTCGTGCATCGCCGGGAACACCGGATACAACCACGGTCGGACAAGCGATCAATGCCGGGGCGATGCGGAATGGGATCGCGGCGCCAAGGGTATGCGGGGCCGAACGGCAGGGATGCCGTTCCTCCTTGCGCGCTGCGCGCGGGGTGGGCCTTGCGCGCTGCGCGCGGGGTGGGGTGAGGGGCGCGCGGACCGGCCTCAGTCATTCTCCGGCACCCACCATGTCATGAGGATCTTTGCCAGGATCTGTTCGCCCTTGGCGTTGGCGTGAACGCGGTCGCGATAAAACAGATGCGGATGCACGCCGCTGCTGCGGATGTATTGCATCCACGGGGTGGTCATGTCGAGGTAGGCGGCGTCAAGCTCGTCCGCAAGCGCCGCCAGTCCGCGTCCGTAATCGCCGGTGCCGGAGTGTCCCGCCGCCGCCATGGCCTCGTCGTCACGCGGGTCGACCGATCCGAACACTCCGCTGGTGAACAGGAATTCGCATTCCGGCAGGCCCTCGCGGATCTGTTCCACAACGTCGCGGATGGCCTCGAAATTGCCGCGCTGGCTGATGCCGCCGATCAGCACCAGGTCCGGACGCCGCGGCAGCACATATTGCCGGATGCGCCCGTTCTCGCGGTAGTGATGACAGCCGCCGCCGCCCCGGACGAACACGGTGGCGCGGATGTCGGCCTGCGGATAGGCCTCGCGCAGCAGCGCGATCCAGCCGCTGCGCATGGTGTCGTTGACGATGCTGTCACCAAGCGCCAGCAGATGGAGCTGGCCGCCCTGCTCAAGCAGCCTGCGGGTGCGCTCAAGGTGGCGCCATTCGTTTTCCGGCGGATCAAAACGGCCGGCCGCCATGGCCTCGCGGATGGCGGCGATTTGCTCCAGCGACCGCGGCGGCGATTCGAAGATGGCGTAGTCCTCTTCCGCTTCAAACCGCTCCACGGCCACGTCCGGCGGGAACCCGCTCGGTAGGGCGCCGCGTTCGGGAAACGTCACCGGGGAATCGGCCATCATCCCCGAGGGGCCAGCCGGATTGTTCTCCGGACGAACCTCGGCCGGCGCGGCGTCCTGACCGAAGACGGCGAAGGGCCAGCACAAGGCCGCGGTCAAGCCAAGCCATCTTCCCCAAGCCGGGACGGGACGGATGCGGGATCGGGTCGGCGCAAGACCGCGCCTGCGGGCCGGTCGGGGGTATTGCTTGTCAAGATGATGCATGCCGCCAGACAACGTCCGCCGGAGCTGAGGTTCTGTCAGCCTGATCGACATGGCGGAGTCATTCGCGGATGCGCAGGGTAACTTGTGAGGATCCGGCGGCGCGGGTGGCCTGGTGCGCCAGGGCGCGCGTGATGGTGTCGAGGATCTGATCGAGCCGCGCGCCGAGGTCGGAGGCGAGGAACCGCAGCACGAGGCAGTCGTGCTGCTGCAACAAGGCGTCCTTGCGCCGGTCGCGGCGCCAGGCGTCCTCGTCGCCAAGGTGTTGCGGCCCGTCGATCTCGATGGCCAGGCGCGCGTCGGCGCACCACAGGTCGACCTCCATGCCGCCGCGGTCGTCGAAGGCGATGGCGAGGCGTTCGTTGAGCCGGAAGCGTCCGCGCGTCGCGTCGAGGGTTTCCAGCCGGCGGAACAGGAACGCCTCGCTGGCACTGCGCGCGGGCAGGGGGTCGTGCGGACCCGGTTCGGTGATGTGTTCGCCGTCCGGATCGTGGCCGGTGGTCGCCTGGACAAACAGCCCCGCCAGATCCCGGTCCACGCCGTCACGGATCAAACGCTGCACCGCCGCCGCGTGCCGTTGTTTCCACTCCGGATCCACCGGCAGCGGCACCTCGACCGGCCATCCCGGCAGTGCCGAAGCGGGCAGCAGGATGGTGTAACCCACCGCCTCGTAACCGGCGCAACGTCGGTCGAACATCCGCTCCAACATCGGCACGTCGAGATCGGCGTAGTCGTGGACCTGCACCTTGCGTTTGGCATGGTGCAGCCGGTGCAGCCGGCCGACATACTGCGCGATGGTGCCGCGCCACGACACCGGCATGGTCAGGAACAGCGTGTCGAGCCGCGGGTCGTCAAATCCCTCGCCCAGGAAGCGTCCGGTCGCCAGCAGCACGCGGCCGTGTTCCTCTCCGGGCGCGCCGAGCTGTTCCATCGCCGCCGTCATGGCCTTGGTTCCCATGCCTCCGCGCAGCACCACCAGCCGCGGCACCTGCGGCCGCAGCATCGATTCCAGCAGTTCCAGATGCTCGGTGCGCTCGGTCAGCACCACCGGCACCCGGCCGGCCGCGACCGCGGCGGCCACCCCGGCGCAGATCATGCGGTTCCGACCCTCGCATGACATCAACTCCCGGCACAGTTGCTGGAACTCGAGCCGCCGGTCCTGCGGCGGACCCTGCGCGCCGCCGTGCCACGACGGCCTGAAGCCGGTCGGCCGCACCAGCACCTCGTGGCCGAACGGGCGCGCTCCCGCCTGCCGCCTCGCGTCGACCCGGTGCCGCACCGGGCCGCATTGCATCATGATGATCGGGTGATGCCCGTCCTTGCGCGCCACGGTGGCCGACAGCCCGGTGACAAACCGGGCCCGCGCCCGCCGCGCCAGCAGTTCAAAGCTGCGCGCCGGCACATGATGACATTCGTCGATCACCAGGTGGCCGTAGTCGCCGACCGCGTCGTCCACCTCGCCCTTGCGCACCAGGCTTTGCATCAAAGCCACGTCGAGACGACCGCCGAGTTTCCTGCGCCCGCCGCCCCGCCGGCCAATCGATTCCGGCGGCACCGCCAGGAACTGAGCCAGCCGCTCGACCCATTGCTCCAGCAGTTGCCGGCGATGCACCACCACCAGGGTGTTGACGCCGCGCCGCGCGATCAGCCAAGCCGCCAGCACGGTCTTGCCGAACGCGGTGGTGGCTGACAGCACCCCGGTCTCATGCGCGGCCAGCGCCTCGGCCGCCTGCTGCTGGTCGGGCCGCAATTCTCCGCAAAAGGAAACCTGCAAGGGACGGCCGTCGTGGCGCTGGTCTTCAATCACCGGTTCGACCGACAGCGCCTCCAGCAGCTCCATCATGTCTTCGAGGCATCCGCGCGGCAGCCCGATGTGATGCGGCAGGTCCTCGGCGCAGGCGATCACGCGCGGCTTGCCGAACGTCGGCAGCCGCATCGCCTGGGCGCGATAAAACTCCGGGTTTTGAAACGCTGCCAGCCGGAGCAGCGCGTTTCTCAAGCCGGGCGGCAGTCCTTGTCTGGGCACATACAGCTGGTCGGCATGGACGATCTCCAGCCGCTTTGGCATCGGCCCCTCGGGCAGCCGCGGTCGCCGCCGTCGCGACGGCGGCGCCAGCCACGGCGCCAGGTCGGCCTCGTCCTCGCCCTCGTCGGGCGCCGCCGTGCGCACGCCGAGAATGCGCCCGCGCCGCTCCGCGGCCGCCGCGCGCTGGTCCAGCTCGGACCGGCTGATCCGGGTGGCCGCCATACGGTCGAGAAACGCCCATTGATCCGCGCATGGTTCGAGGTTCTCGTCGAGGAAAACCGAGTGGCCGCGCTCCCGCGCATGCTTTTGCAGCGGCAGCGCGATCAGGTTGCCGAAGCCGCCGGCTGGCAGGGTGTCCTGGTTGGGAAACAGCCGGTCGTAGGACGCCAGGCCCACGTCGGGCCGCTGCTCCATGGTTTCGGTCAGCAGGTGGGACCCCAGCTTGCGCGCCAGCGCCGCCGGCACCGCCTCGGCGAAGAACAGCCATAGGTGGGCGCCGTCCCCCGAGCGCGACCGCTCGGCCGCGGCCGGCAGCCCGAGTCGCCGACAGGTGTCCATGCAGGCCGCCAGATCCTCGCGCCAGCCGTCGCCGTCGAGGTCGATCGCCAGGAAATGACAGTGCTCGTCCAGCAGCATGGGATACACTCCCATGACGAACGGCTGGCCGCGATGGTCGCGGCCCGACAGGTGCCACTCCACCACCTCGTCGGTGACCGGCAGCCAGCGCTGGTGGGCGCAGTCCGCGCAGCGGATCCTGGGCTTGAGGCAGAGGTCCTTCACCCACTCGTGGCCGCACACCGGCGAGTAACCGGCGCGGCCCGTCTTGCGGCTCTCAAACCGGCGCGGATACACCTCCTGGCGGCCGCGGAACAGCTCGCGGAACAGGGCCACCTTGGCGGCGACCGGGGAACTGTGGTTCACGCCGGACATGACGTGCCATTCAACCCGATCCGGCCCGGTTTGTCGATGCCTGCCGGACGCCGTCGGGCTGCCCGGTCGCTTGGAGCGCCGGAACCGGGAGATGCGCGGGCGGGCGTGAACCCTTCGTTCGTCAATCATCGGTTGCCTTTGCACCGGCTTTCGGGTTCAGTGACGGTTCGCCGCCTGCCGGCCGCACGTCCAAGACGGCGGTCCCCGGAGCGGCGCACCGGCCAACCGGCCAACCGGTTCGCCAGTTCATTCACCTGTCTCGTCCCACCTCAGTCCACACCACATCCAGATCATGGCCCATTCCACCGATGCCGAACGCATGGAGAAAATCGTCAGCCTGTGCAAGCGCCGCGGTTTCATCTTTCAAGCCGGTGAGATCTACGGCGGCCTCAACGGGGTGTGGGATTACGGCCCGCTCGGGGTCGAGTTGAAGCGCAATCTCAAGGACTACTGGTGGCGCCGCACCGTGCAGCAGCGGGACGACATCGTCGGCATCGACGGCTCGATCCTCACCCATCAGGCGATTCTGGTGGCATCCGGTCATGTCGGCGGCTTTTCCGATCCGATGTCCGACTGCCTGCTGACCAGGGCGCGGCTGCGCGCGGACCAGATCGAACCCCAGTCCGGCCCGGTCCATTCCTACACCGGTGCCCGCCATGAGGCGTCCGGCTGGAGCACCAGCCGCTCGTTCTCGGTCCTTCGCCGCCAGGGCGAGGACGAGAACAAGGCGCGCAAGACCGCGCGCCAGTTCTACCACCAGTTCCGCGGCAGCCATGACATCGGTGAAAAGGAAATCGAGCTGCTCGGCGAGTCGGTCGAGGAGGTCACCGATTCCACCCGTTTCAACCCGGCCAACGGCGCGTTGCTGACCGAGCCGCGCGAGTTCAACCTGATGTTCCAGACCAAGGTCGGCGCCTCGGCCGACGAGAACGATCCCAACGCCGTCGCCTACCTGCGGCCGGAGACCGCCCAGTCGATCTTCACCCAGTATCGCAACGTCAGCGACAGCACCCGGGTCAAGCTGCCCTTCGGCATCGCCCAGGTCGGCAAGGCGTTCCGCAACGAGATCAACCCGCGCAACTTCACCTTCCGCTCGCGCGAATTCGAGCAGATGGAGGTCGAATACTTCTGCCGCCCGGAGGACGGGCTGCGGCTGACCGACGAGTGGCTTGAGCAGCGGCTGAAATTCTACGAGGAAATCGGCATCCCGCGCGACCAGCTCCACGTCCTCGACGTGCCCGAGAAAGATCGCGCGCATTACTCGAAAAAAACCTACGACATCGAATACGCGTTCCCCTTCGGCATCCAGGAACTCGAGGGCGTGGCCTACCGCACCGACTACGACCTGTCGAAACACCAGCAGCACTCCGGCCGGCCGATGGACTACTTCGATGACCAGACCAAGGAACGGTTCATCCCGCACGTGGTGGAGCCCAGTGCCGGGGTCGACCGCACCGTGCTGGCGTTGATTTGCCAGGCCTACGACGAGGAGCAGGTCGACGACGGCAAGGGCGGCAGCGAGACCCGGATCGTGATGCGCTTCGCCCCGCGCATGGCGCCGGTCAAGGTCGGCGTGTTCCCGTTGTTGAAGAACAAGCCGGCGCTGGTCGGGAAGGCGCGCGAGGTGCGTGACCTGCTGCAGCCGTTCATGACCGTGTTCTATGACGAGGCCGGCGCCATCGGCCGGCGCTACCGGCGCCAGGACGAGGCCGGCACGCCGTTCGGCGTGACCATTGACTTCGACACCCTGGGCGAGAACGATCCGGCGCTCAAGGGCACCGTGACCCTGCGCGAGCGCGACTCGATGAGCCAGCAGCGGGTGCCGATCGATGAACTGCTGCCGCGCCTGCTGGAAGCCATTCGCTGAGCCGCGCCCTCCCGGCGGTCGTCTTTGGCCAGGCCGCCACCACGGCCTCGGCGGCGACCGGTTCACCGCGGGTTTTGGTCGCCGTTTCCCGCGCTGCGATTATCCTGCCCCGTCTTGAGTCCGAGCAATCAACCAGGCAACGGCGACCGCGAAGACCGCTCGCGCCGGATGCCCCGCTGGTGGGACGATGACGGTGCGCCGCCATCGCCATCGAGTGGCCGGCGTGGCCGGGGGGGTGCCACCGGTGACGACCTGCCGCCGCGTTCGCGATCCCGGTCCGGTTCCGCGGTCGGCACCGGTCCCGCAGCCAGGCGCGAGCGGAAACCGGCGGCCAGCGGCCCCAAGGCCGACGATCTTGACGAGGACGACGATTCCGACGACGAGGCCGCCGTCGATCCTGCGTCGGTGTTGCGCCGGTGGAAGGTCATGCGCAACGCCGTCATCGTGGTGGCGGTGCTTTTGGGCTGCCTCGGTCTGACCAGCATGTATGTGCTGGACGAGGAGATGCCCTGGGATCAGGACCTGCGCCTGCCGGACCCGGTGGAGGGCGGCGCGCCGATCGCGCACGACATGCTGCGGCAGGTCGAGACCAGCCTGATTCCGCTGGCGGGTGCCCGCGGCATCGTATTGGAAAGCCTGCCGCCCGACATCGCCGAGAGCTACCTGCGCGCCAACAGCGTCACCCTCGACGCCCTGGTCGCCGCCTTGGCCGAGCCGGAGTGGCACCCGCGCCACCGCGCCTGGCGCGACGACCCCCTTACCCGCGCCGACATCTGGCACCAGGTCGCGGTCATGAAACGGCTGGAAGCCACGCTGCTGCAACAGCGGGGCATGGAACTCGAGGCGTTCGGGGCCGCGTTTGACCTGATGGCGCTCGGTTTGCGGATGCAGGAACTCAAGGCCCTGCCCTCTTACTACCTCCACGGCCTGACCCTCTTTCAAGGAGGCGCGTTGCTGCTGGCGGACCTGGTCAACCGCACCAGACTGTCGACCGACCGACTGATGGTGCTGCAGGCCGGGCTGGCGCGGATGGAAATTTCCGATGACGCCCTGCGGCAGTTCTTCACCGCCTGCTACGAATTGGAGCGGCAGCGCCTGCTGGCACAAGCCCGGCCTGCAGTGCCCGCTGACGCCCATTCCGGGGGCGGCTCCGAAGCGGGCGGCCGGGCGGCGACGGACGCGTCCACGCGGGCCGATCCGTTTTTCAAGCCCAACGCCACGCTGCGGTTGTTTGCCTCCAGCTTCCGGGACCTTGCCGGAGAGG
>SKLO01000284.1 GCA_007123195.1 Verrucomicrobiales bacterium
CCCGACGCCGGCTCCGACGCCCGCCCCGGCTCCTGCGCCGGACCCAACGCCTGCTGTTGAGCCCGAGCCGGCCGCTGAAG
Organism: Verrucomicrobiales bacterium; assembly: GCA_007123195.1. Taxonomy (GTDB): domain Bacteria; phylum Verrucomicrobiota; class Verrucomicrobiia; order Verrucomicrobiales; family SKLO01; genus SKLO01. The sequence continues at coordinate 81 of SKLO01000284.1, forward strand.
CGGAGCCAACGCCTGCGCCGCCCGCTCCAGCTCCGGGAGCGTTTCCGGGAATCGGCACGGATCCGGCTCCGCCGGCCGCGGACGAACCGGGCCTGCCGGTGGAACCGGCCGCCCCCGACGCCGATGATGCCGACGCCGATGACGCCGACGCCGACGATGCCGATGACGCAGCCGATGACGCAGCCGATGAGGCAGCCGATGAGGCAGCCGATGAGGCTCCCGACGCGCCGGCGTTTGACTTCGGCAACTGATGGCACGCGTTGCCACCAGCCAACACTCCAACCCACGGGGCGGCGTCGATCGATTGACCGATCGGCGCCGCCCTTTTGCTGTTGATCCCCAATCCGGGGGCTTGTGCCCCCGAGCAATCGAAGCCCACACCTGACACACACCATGACTGCCAAAGCTCAAGCCGCTCCGATTTCCCTGCCAACCCTGCTGGTTGCCCTTGTGCTGACCTGCCTGCTGGTCGCCTGCCATCACCCCGGCTATCCCTATCATCCGGGGCCGCCGCCGGGCCCGACCGCTGCGCCCGCCCCGTCTTCTGGTCCGTCCGGTCCTGCTGGTGCGGCCACAGCCGGCGGCACCCAAGCCCCGGCCCAAGCGCCGGTGGCGCCGACCAGTCCCACTCCCCCGACGACGCCGGCCGCGCCGCCCGAGCCGGCCTACCAAGCGCCCACGCCTCCCACCGTGGCAGAGTCTCCGCCCCCCGTAGCCCCCTCGACGCCGGTGCCTCCGCAGAATACGGTGGCGTGGAATCGTTGGGTCGAATCCCGGGTCGGTATTGTGGGCGCCGATGGGCACGGACCCGACATCGGCAGCGACGAGTGGCAAATGGCGGTGTCCCGCCGGCTCGGCATCATCGATGCCCAGGGCCACGGCCCGGATCCGGGTTCCGCCGAGTGGGGCCAGGCGGTCGAGCGCCGGTTGGGAGCCGGCTCATGAGCCTTTTGGTGTTGGCCTGATGCGGAATCGTAGCGACGGGCTACACTGTCGGTGCTCCACCGATGGCCACACCCGGATCCAAGCCAACCCAGCCCCGCCGCGACCGACGAAGTTCGGCGACGGTCAAGCCGTCCTGCCCGGATGCCGGAACAGGGTCGCCGTCAGGGGTTGAATGCGCCACCGGTGCGAACGCCAACGTTGACGCCAGACCTTGCGCGCCCGCCCAGGTGGAAGGAGATCGCGGTCGGCTGGCCGCCGATTCGCCGCCCTCCGGCGTCGCCGCCAGGGTCTCCACCGCCGTTGCCCCGCCCGGTCACGACACGGACGATCCCGGTGGCTTCCTGCGCCATTACCATTACCAGGGACCGCCCGGCAGCTACGATGAATGCCGCCAGGCCGACGGCCGCTTGCGCCCGGCCTGGCGCCGATTCCTCGATCGGCTGGCCGAGGTGGGACCGGTCGAGTTCCAGCGGCGCTGGGAGCAGGCCCGCAAGCAGGTGCGGGAAAACGCGGTCACCTTCAATCCCTACGCCGATGGACCGGATCAGGAGCGCCCGTGGGAACTCGACCCGCTGCCGTTGTTGCTGCCCGAGACCGAGTGGCGTGGCATCGAGCGGGCGATGATCCAGCGGGCCGAGTTGCTCGACGCCGTGCTCCGTGATTGCCATGGCTCCCAGCGGCTGCTGGCCGACGGCATCCTGCCGCCTGCCTTGGTGTTCGGTCAGGAGCGCTACCTGCGCCCGAGCCGGTCGCTGCCGCCGCCGGGCGGTCGCTGGCTGCACCTGTATGCCGCCGACCTCGCGCGCTCTTCCGATGGCCAATGGTGGGTGGTCGCCGACCGCACCGACGCGCCCTCCGGCCTCGGCTACGCGCTCGAGACCCGCATTGTCACCGCGCGCATGCTGCCCGAGGCCGCGCACGAAACCCGGTTGCTGCGTTACGCCGGATTCTTCCGCGAGTGGCGCGAACATCTGGTCTCGCTCGCTCCCGCCCATCGCGACCAGCCGCGCATTGTCGCGCTGACACCCGGCAGCGGTGACCCCGGCTTCTTCGAGCATTCCTACCTCGCCCGCTACCTCGGCATCACCCTGGCCCAGCCGGCCGACCTGACCGTGCGCGCCCAACGGGTTTACCTGAAAACCCTGGAGGGACTTGAACAAGTCGATGTGATCGTGCGCCACATCGACGAGGTGCTGGCTGATCCGTTGGAACTGCGTGAGGATTCCGAGTGCGGGGTCGCCGGACTGCTGCAGGCCGCCCGCGCCGGCCGCGTCGTGGTGGTCAATCCCCCCGGCACCGGCCTCGCCGACGCCCCGGGCATGATGGCATTTCTCGGCCCCGCCTGCGAACACCTGCGCGGAGAGTCGTTGCGGATGCCGTCGGTGGCCACCTGGTGGTGTGGCCAGGCCGACGCCCGCGCCCGGGTGATCAAGCTCCGTAACCGCCTGATCCTGCGCCGCGCCCTGAATGCCGGCCACCAGACACCGCTGCCCCCGGGCGCCGCCGCCGCCGACCGTCGGGTGCTGGAGCGCCTGCTGCGGTCGGCGCCGGCCGAGTTCGCCGCCCAGGAACAGGTGGCCATGTCCACCGCACCGTCGTGGCTGGACCACAAGGCGGTGCCGCTGCCGGTCACGGTGCGCGTGTTCGTGATCGCCACCGCGGCCGGCTACCGTGTGCTGCCGGGCGGCTTGGCGCGGCCGGTGCCCGACAACGGCAGCCACCCCGGCCACGCCCGTTTGCTCGACCAGCCCGGCAGCCTCAGCAAGGACCTCTGGGTGCTGTCCGACTCACCCTTGCCGGCGCACCTCCCCGCCGCCGGTCGTGGTGGCGCGGTGGCCCTGCGCCGCAGCACCGGGGACCTGCCCAGCCGGGTGGCCGACAATCTCTACTGGATCGGTCGTTACGCCGAGCGCTCCGAGAGCGCCGCGCGCATGTTGCGAGCCATCCTCACCCGGGTCACGTCCGAGCGCGGCTGGGACGCCCTGCCCATGGTCCGCCCGCTGATCGGCACCCTGCACCAGCTCGGCCATCTGCAGAAATGGAGCGGCGGCATGACCCCGGTCGGGCTGCTGCGCGCGGGCGTGCTCGACCGCGACCGGCCCGGCAGCGTGACCGCGCTCACCCAGCGGTTGCGCCAGTTGGTCGCCGCCTCGCGGGACAACCTCTCGCAGGACACCTGGCGGCTGGTGCAGCATCTGGTGCACACCCTCGATCAGGGTGTGCGGGAAGCGCGGCTGGCGGATCTGGTGCCGGTGCTCGACCGGGTCATCGCCCTCCATGCCGGCCTTTCCGGCATGGCGATGGAAAACACCACCCGCACGCTTGGCTGGCATTTTCTCGACATCGGCCGCCGGCTCGAGCGTGCGCTGGCGCTGGTGGCGCTGGCCCAGCCGGTGGTCGATCCGGCCAGGCCGCTGCCCCCGGGTGCGCTCGACCTGCTGCTGGAGGTGGCCGACAGCGCGATCACCTACCGCATCCGCTATTACCTCAACGCCCGCACCCTGCCGGTGCTCGACCTGCTGTTGTGCGACCCTGCCAATCCTCGCGGACTGGCGTTCCAGTTGGAGGCCATCGAGCGCCATTTCACCGCCCTGCCGGCCGAGCGTCACAGCGGCCTGCTGAGCGAGGGCCGCAAGGTGGTGGTCGAGGGCCTGTCATTCCTCCAACTGGAGGAACTGGTGGCCCGGGACACCGACCAACGGCAGCAGATCCTGCAGCGCCTGCACGGTTTCCTCGGGCGCATGCAGCAGCGCCTGCCGGTGCTCTCCGACTACCTGACCAGCCAGTATTTCTCCCTGCTGGAGCCGGAGCGCGGCCGCCGCAGCGAGCCGCGGGTTTCTCACGAAGAGCCCGAAAAGGAAGGAAGTTAGGATAGGTCAGTTTTGGTCCACGACGTATTCCAGCTCCAGCTCGACGCCGGGATCGGAGGTCCAGTCCAGCTCGAACCGCCAGCCCCCGCGCCGGCGGTCGTGGATCGCCGGGGCACTCCATCCCCAGGCGGCGTCGGTGTCCGGCGGATCCACCACCCGCGCCCTCAGGCGGGGGCTCGCTGCGGATGGAACTTCGGGAACCTCGATGACCGCCGCCGGCGTGCGGCCCGGTTGCAGCACCACCGTGCCCGCGGCCACGCCTCCGCCCGAATTGTCACGCACCACACTGGTGGCGGCGTGGATCTGGATCCCCCCGCGGGTGCCCGCGCCGCGCAGGTCGTTGTCGGTGTAACGGTTGTACCCGGTCCCCGGGCCCGTCTCAAGGATGCCCCACTGCTGCCGCGGCTGCGCCCGGTCGTCGACGATGCGAAGGCCGCTGATGGCCACCCCCTCGGACGGAGGCTGGTCGGGACCGGGACCCTGGCCGGGGCGACGCGAGGCCACCCGCACAGCCACGCCGTTGCCGTTGCGCACCACCCCTCCCAGCACCTGGACGTTGCGCGCATCCTCGATCAGGATGCCTTGCCGTTCCTGTCCGGTGAGCTGCACCGACGTCACCGTCACATCGCTGCTTCCTGACATGATGAAAACGCCGCGGGCGCCGCCGCGGGCGAGGACGCGGCCGACCGCGATGCGCTCACAACCGTTCGCCACCCGCAGCGTGGCGTAGCCGCTTTCCGGATCAGGATGCAACCCGGTGACCGAGGCGATCGATGCGTCTCTTGTGTCGTTGAGCTGGACCACCGATTGTCCCGTGCGTTCGCCGGTGACGCTGCCGATTTGCAGCCGGTCGACCCCGTAGGTTTCGAGCCCGTGTCCGCCGCGTCCCGGCATGATCACGGTGATGCGGTCGATCCGGATGTCGCTGCTGCGCACGGCCTGTTCGCCCGGGCGGCGCCCTCGGTTGTGGTCGATCCGCACCCCGGCGCCATCGACCTCCATGCGGATATCGCCCAGATGGACGTGGGACACGCTTTGAAGGTGCAGGCCGAACCTCGGACTGCCGCGGACCTTCAGCCGCGGAATGTCGATGTGGCTGGCGTTGAGCGCATGCACCACCGTGATCCGCCGTTGCTGGTCGGTGACTGTCAGGGTTCCGGCGACGTCGAACACGGTATGGCCGGGAAGCCGCAACCGGCGCTCGCGCTCGGCCGGGCCAATCTCGGCATCGGCGCTCACCAGCACCCGTTCCTGCCAATCCCGTCCCTCGGTGAGGCTGTCGAGCGCCGCCTGGGTCACGTCGATGAAGTCGGTTCCCGACGCCACCCGGCCGCTGCGATGGTCGGCGTGATAGGTGCCGCCGGCGTCGCGCCAGACCACCGCGTGCGCTCCGGCGGCGGCGGGTTGTGGCGCCTGGCCGCCAGCCGCGGGCGCCGACAGCAGGGCCGCGGCCACCGCCACCGCCGCCACCGCGTGGCGCCGGCGCCGCTGTCCCGTGCAGGGGATCCATATTTCCAGCATGTTGGTGTCAGGGTTGGGACAAGGGCCGGGGCCTGGCGCCGGCCACCGATGGTCGGGCCTCAGATGTGACCCCCTTCGCGGTGGTCCGCAAAACGAAACCGCCGCAGGCGCAGGGCGTTGAGCACGACGCAGACGCTGGACAGGGCCATCGCGGCGGCGGCGTAGACCGGCGACAGCAGCCAGCCGAACAGGGGATACCAGGCGCCGGCCGCGAGCGGGATCAGACTGACATTGTAACCAAACGCCCAGACCAGGTTCTGGCGGATGTTGCGCATGGTCGCGCGCGATATGTCGACCGCGTCGACCAGCCGCCCGAGATCGTCTGACATGAGCACCACATCGGCTGCTTCCATGGCGACGTCGGTGCCGCTGCCGATGGCCACCCCGACATCCGCCTGGGCCAGCGCCGGGGCGTCGTTGATGCCGTCGCCGACGAACACCACCCGCGTCCGGTCGCCGCCGTCGCGATCGTCATCGCCCTGCTGCTGCAGCCGCCGGATGAGGTCGATCTTGCCCTCGGGCAGTATCTCGGCGTGGACTTCGTCGATTCCCAGTTGGGCGGCGATCGCGGCGGCGGTGCGGCGGTGGTCGCCGGAAATCAGCACCAGCTTCCAACCCTGCCCGCGCAGCCTGCGCACCGCGGCGGCGGCGGAGGGTTTCAGCGGGTCGGCGACGCCGAGCACGGCGGCGGCCCGGCCGTCGATCGCCAGCAGCACCGGCGTGCGCGCTCCGGCGGTGAGTTGGTCGAGGGCGTCCTGCACTGACTCCAGACCGATGCCGCGCTCTTTCATCCAGGGTTGGTTGCCGATCTCGATCACGCGGCCGTCGACCACCGCGCGCACGCCCTTGCCGGTGAAGGATTCGAACCGGCTGGCGGCCGGCAGCGACAGCCCGCGCTCGCGGGCGGCCCCGACCACGGCGCGCGCGATCGGGTGCTCGGACCGTTGCTCCACCGCCGCGGCGATGGCCAGCAACTGGTCGTCGTCGGTGCCGGTGCCGGCAGCCGGGTGGAGGTCGGTCAGGCGCGGTTGTCCTTCGGTCAGGGTGCCGGTCTTGTCGAACGCCATCACCCGCGCCTCGCGCAGGGCCTGCAGCGCGTCGCCCTTGCGGAACAGCACGCCGCGTGCGGCGGCGAGTCCGGTGCCGACCATGATCGAGGTGGGCGTGGCCAGGCCCATGGCACACGGGCAGGCGATGATCAGCACCGCCACCGCGTTGACCAGGGCGAAGGTCAGGGCCGGGTCCGGGCCGAACACCAGCCAGACGATGAACGTCGCCAGAGCCAGCGCGATCACGGCCGGCACGAACCAGAGCGTGACCCGGTCGACCAGCGCCTGGATCGGCAGCCGGCCGCCCTGGGCCTGCTCGACCATCCTGACAATGCGCGCCAGCACGGTGTCGGAGCCGACCCCGGTCACTTCGAAATCGAGGCTGCCGACCTGATTGACGGTGCCGCCCACCAAGGTGTCGCCCTGGTTCTTGGCCACCGGGGTGGGCTCGCCGGTGATCATCGACTCGTCGACCCGCGAGCGTCCCGAGCGGACCACGCCGTCGACCGGGATGCTCTCGCCGGGTCTGACCCTGACAAGGTCGCCGGGCCTGACCTGGTCGACCGCCAGTTTCCGTTCCGAGCCGTCGTCGCTGATGACCCTGGCGGTGGGTGCCTGCAGGCTGAGCAGCCTTCGGATGGCGTCGCCGGTGCGGCCGCGGGCCCTGGCTTCGAGGTAACGGCCGAGCAGCACCAGGGTGATGATCACCGCCGCCGCCTCGTAGTAGACATGGACCGTGCCGTCGGGCAGCCAGCCGGGCAGGAAGGTGGCCACCACCGAGTAGCCCCAGGCGGCGCTGGTGCCCAGCATGACCAGCGAGTTCATGTCCGGAGCACGCCGCCACAGGGCCGGCCCGCCGTGGCGGTAGAACCGCAGGCCGGGACCGAACTGCACCAGGGTGCCCAGCACGAAAAACAGCAGGAACAAGGGCTGATGGCCGACGTGCTCCATCAGCCAGTGATGCAGCGGCGGGATGAAATGCGCGCCCATGTCGAGCACGAAAATCGGCAGCGTCAGGGCGGCCGCGATCGCCAGCGAGCGCCGCAGGCCGGCCA
>SKLO01000268.1 GCA_007123195.1 Verrucomicrobiales bacterium
CACGTAGTCGGCCACCGAGTGGTTCCACATCTTATACTTGTCCCCGTGGTCGGTCGGGATGGCGGGCACCACCTCCGATTTCAGCAGGGCATCGACCGCGGTGGCGCGGGTGATGTGGGTGAACGGCACGATCTGGTAGTTGAGGTTGACCTTGCCGGCGGTGGAGAAGGTGTCGCTGACGGCCCATGGCTCGACCGCCGGCATCCAGAACCAGTCGAGCATCAGGTGGTCCGGCGCGGCGGTGGCCTGGCTCGATCCCGGGTGGCCGCCGGGCACCTCCGGCGCGGGGCGGAACAGCAGGGTTTCCCAGGGGCGGTCGCGCTTCAACGCGCGCGGCAGCGAGCCGAACATGACCGGCGAGGCGATGATGCGGTTGGGGGAGAAGTAGGCCGGACGCAGCGCGGCCTGCACCCAGTGGCCGTCGAGATAGGGCAGGCCGCCGCCGTCGAGGCCCTGGGTGTTGCCCTCGTCGGGCTTGTTGATGTAGGGGCCGTCGACCACGTTGGCGATGCCGTTGTCGAAGTCGCCGGTCGACTGGCTGGCGCCGACCGGAAACTTGGGAAATTTCGAGAAGTGATAGTTGGCGCCGGGCACCAGCTGGGTGCCGCTGCTGTCGTTGGCAAACCCCAGCACCCAGTGCGGGCCGGCCGGGTTGTGGAACATCAGGTGGTCGAGCCTTGGCTGGGCCGGTCCCCCGCCCCCTGCTTCAGCGGCGTAGGCGCCGTGGGGCCGGAAGACAGTGCGGTCGACCTGGGCCCGAGCCGCCATCAGTCGCAGGTCGCCGTGCGGCACCACCAGGGACCGGATCACGTCTTCCTGCCGAATCATGGCGGGGGTGTAGGGCATGCCGTGGTATTGCGAGGGCAGGCGTGGCAGCGGGTTGGGCGTGTTCTGTGGCGTCCACGGGTAGGACGGGTTTGAGTCCACCCGATCGGTGCGGCCGCGGCTGTACCACAGGTTGTTGGTCCAGCGCATACCCGGATGCCACTCGCTGGTGCCGTCGCTGCGGCCGGCCTGGCCGCTGTGGCCGAGTCCGAACGAGCCGTCCCAGCGGAAGCTCCACCAGAATTCCGGGGTTGAATAGGCCGATCCATCGCTACGCGCGTGAATGAAACCGTGGCCACCGATGCCGGGATCGGCGAGCGAGCCGGTGGTGACCAGTTCCGGAATCGGAAAGGTGGCGGACGGAAAGTCCAGTTCAATGCGCTGGATCAGGTTCTGCGCGTTGGTATTGGGACCGTAGAAGATCTCCACCACCACCAGGCCGCCGTTGAACTGCATGCCGCCCGAGGCGGTATCGACCGTGATGTGGTTGCTCAGCAGGTTGGTGTTGTGATTGTTATTCTTGCTGCCCATGGCGGCGGCGCGGAAGCCGAGTTTGCCGCCCCAGAAGCGGCCGTGCCAGCCGGCGCCGGAGCGGCCGTCAAAGGGGATCACGCGGCCGTTGGCGGCGGGCTGGAACAATGGCGTGTTGTCCACGTTGGCCACGGTCAGATTCTCCAGCCCGGTGACGCGCACCCGCACCCGCTCGGACATGCCGTTCCATCCCTGGCCCGGGGTGAACGCGTCCAGGTGCAGCATCGCCTGGATCCGCCGCTGGCCGTTCTGCAACGGCTGGTCGATCGGCAGGGCGTAGTTCCAGTGCATCTTGCGGTAGCCGGGGTGGTCGGGGTCCGATCCCTCCAGCCCACTGATCGGGTCGTCGTCGTAGGGATCGGTGGTTCGCTTGTTGTCCGGGTTGCTCAGCGGCGGATAATTCGAGTAGAACGGATTGCCGTCCCAGGTGCCCTTGATGCCGCCGCTCTTGGGGCCGCCCTCGCCGTCGGCGGTGGCGATGAAGTGCAGGGCGAACTCGGAGAAGGTCAGGTGGCGGCCGAAGCCCATGGTGTCGTCGCCATCGACGTTGATGCGGATCGGGGCGACATGGCCGTGACCCCAGTGACGGCCGGTGGGGTTGCGGTTGGCGTCGTCCTCGACATTGTGATGGAACGACCACGCGTTGGTGAACTGGGTCTGCATCTCCGCATTGTTCTGCTCATTGGTGTAGTAGAGCTTGGGATGGTTGTCGTCACACAGGTTGGTGGTGCGGATGTAGTCGAAGACCTGGGTCAGGATCTGGTTGCGGTCCTGCTGCCAGCTTGAGTCCAGACTGGCGCCGAACCCCGGCACCGGCCGCGCCGCCAGCGACTGCAGATAGCCGTACAGCTCGCGGTTTCGTCGAATGTCAGGGCTGAAGTGGCTCCAGTCGGTGGTCGGGCTGTCGGCGTCGAACCGATGAAACACATAGGGCCGCGCGTTGGCGCCCATGCCGGTGGTGGCGCAGAACCGGATCAGGTTGTCGAACGCAGTCCGGTGGAACCGCGGCCGGCCGATGGCGTCGACCGGCCAGATCGCGATCCGCGGGGTGTTGAACAGCGTCACCTCGGGCGCGCGGCTGACATTGGTCAGGACGAAGTCCCAGCGGTTGATGTCGGCGCTGGAAAACTCCGGCACGGACTGGCGGTCGGGTTGCAACAGGAACTCGCTCGAGGTGGCGAACAGGCGCTCGTTGTCGATCCTGACCAGGCGGTCGGGATCGGTCTCGTTCGGATGCACCACTCTGGTGCCGGCCACCGATCCACCCGGCCCCACCCTTGGCAGGATGCCGTAGAGCCATTCCTTGTGCGCCGGACTCACCCCCTCGCCCGGCATCAACACCGTGCTCAGGGCGGTGGTCGCCGGATGACCGGGGTAACGCTGGAACTCGGAGCGGGTGGGCTGGAACCGGGCGTAGTTGCGGTCCTCGGTGCCGACGGTGCGCGGCACGTCCCACGGCGTGCCCTCGGCGGCGGTGTTGATGTTGAGTTTGGCGGTCTCGTCGTCGGCCCAGAACGCCACCCGGCCGACGATGGGATTCGCCGTCGTGGGCGTTACCGGGCCTTGAAACCGGTTGGAACTGTCCAGCGTGCCGATGGTGCCGTCTGCCAGCACGTAGATCCACTCCACCGGCATCGGCAGGCGCGCACCGGGATCGTCGACCGCGGTGGCCCTCCGGGTGCCGGGAACGGCGTCGGCATCAATGGCAAAACCCTCCACCCCGGATCCGCCTGGGCCGGTGCCGGCCTCGAGCCGGGGATCGACCACCGGGAACCAGGCGCGCGGGGCGGTGTCGCCAAAGCGCTGGTCGACCACCGGCGAATTGAGGTCGACAAACCGGGCCGGAGCGTCCTGCCAGCCGGCCATGGCCGTGGCGTCGGCCAGCAGTTGCGTCGGGTCGCCGACGGTCATGCGGCTGCTGGAGTAGAGTTTGAAACCGGCGTCCAGCTGGCCGTCGGGATTGAACCGGCGAATCATGCCCGGCTGCGAGGCCCAGCCGGTGCCCGGTTGGGTGGTCGCCTGACGCAGCTGACTGATGGTCAGGTTGAACGCCTGGTCGGCGAAGTGCCGCGCCCGCTGCGAGGCCTCGTAGGTGCGGGCCGAGCTGCGTTCGGTGTCGGCCATGGTGAACAAGGCCAGCACCAGCACGGTCATCACCGCCACCACGCCGAGCACGGTCACGAGGGCGACGCCGCGGGAGCCGGGCGGGCCCATTCGCTGGCGGTGCGTGATGGGGCGCCGGACGACCGGCGCCGGCGCTTGATTTGGAGGGGGTTGGGATCGGTGGTGGGGCATGAGGGGCAGTCGTCGTATATGGACAATGTCCATACATAGCCAATGACCCAACGGCATTGCAACCCTGATTCGATCCTGAAACATTTGGGACCACGATCTTTTCAGCCTGAATCGGGCTTTAACATTTCATTTTCTGTCTTACGGCGCGCCCACGCCGCACCACCACCAGCGAAGCTTGTAAAACATCGCGTCCGGGCGTTGCCACGCCCGCTCGGTGACCTCGTCGGGCTCGATCTGCCACACGGCGTTGACCGGCTCACGCGCCGCCTCAGCCTCGCCATCGCCGACAGGGCTGTGCTCCTGAGACAACACGATGACGGTGTCAGACCACCAGCGCTCGGTGGCGGCCATCAGCAACCAGGGACCGCCGGGGCGGCGTTCGCTGACCGACTTGACCGCGCGAACCTGGTGCCGCGGTGCGAACGGTGCGAACTCACGCGTCGCCGGATCGAACACCTCGACGGTGGTGTTGGTGGTCAGCAACAGCAGCCGACCGGCGGCGTCGAAACAAAGGTCGTGCCCGCCTGGCGCCGGCAACTCGAAGGTCTCGACCCGCTCAAGCAAGCCCGGCCCGTCGATCTCTCCTCCGTCGAGCCCACCCTTGAACGGATCGGCCTCGGGGTGATACCGGAACGCCGCCAGTTCGTTCAGACCGATCGCCCACAGCCGTTCTCGTTCGGCGTCCCAAACCACGCCGTGTGCGTCCTCGAACGGCTTGCGCCAGCCGCGCTCGGGCCAGCCAACCCCTTCGCGGGGGTCGAACACCAACAGCAGGTTGGGCGTGCTGGAGGCGGCGACGATGCGACCGTCCGGCAGCACTTCCGCGGAGTGCGGGTTGTGGTCGCCGTAGGCCAGGAACACCGGCTGGGGATCGTCGAGCGCCAGCACCGCCACCGCCCCGCCCGACGCGGTCACCAACATCGTGCGCCCGCCCGGCAAGCGTTTGGCATCGGTGGGGTTTCGAAACCAATCGCGTTGCTGTTGGGTCAATTCCGGCGCCATCGCCGCCTGCCAGGTCCACAGCACCGACTCCGGCTCGGCCCAGTCGCGCTCCGGATCGAGCGCGATGATGCGGTGGCCCTGCTGATCGCAGGCGATCACGCAACCTTCAGGCAGGGCCTCGAGCGGGGTGAACTCCGCTTGCGGCGCTGCGACGGCCGACAGCGCCAAGGCCAGCGTCGCCACTCCGATCAGCAACAAGGCTGCGGCCAGGCCAAGCTTCCGGCTGGACGAAAGGGGTGGTTGGCTCATGGCACCGTCGTCGAGCAAGGGTTGAAGAGAGCGCTGTCAGGACCCAGCGTTCAGCGCTGGCCGATCTTGAGGCAGGTCAGGCGCCCGCCGCGGTCCTTGGCGAGGATGCGCCCCTCGACCACCACCACGTGTGGCCAGGCCATGTTGTCGCTGACGCCGCCGGCCCAGGCCAGTTCGCGGTAAGCGTCGGGCGAGCGGCCGGCACCCTCGACCAGCGCCAGGTCGCCGTCGTTGCTCCACAGGATCAGCCGCCCGTCGCCGGTGACCACGATCGACGAAGCGTCGCTGAACCGGCCGCCGCTCCACTTCAGTTCGCCGGTCTCCCAATCCTGGCAATACAATCCGCGGTGGGCCCAGTAGACGAAACCATCGTGCACCACCGCGCTGCAGACGTTGGACGACCGGTCGGAGGTCCAGATCTCCTCAAGACCACGGTCCAGGCTCGCCCGCAGCCGCGAGGTGCGCTGGTTCCACTTGGTGGTCACCAGCAGGTCCTGGCCAACCGCGGTCGGGGTGGCGATGTTGTTGCCGAAGTGGCTGCGCCACTCGATCCGTCCGACCGTGCGGCCGGCCGAGCCGCCGTCCAGCCGGATGACGGCGATGCCGGTCAGGGTCAGCACGGCCACGCAGGGCACGCCGTCGACCTTGAGCGGCACCAGTCCGCCGCTGTGGCCGGCCTGGTCCTTGAGTTCCGACCACCACAACACCTCGCCGCTGGCCTTGTCCAGCGCCGCCACCGTGCCCAACTGCGGGCACCCGACCTCCACCAGCAGCCAGTCCTGCCACACCAGAGGGGCGGTGGTGTAGCCGTAATCCCGCAACGTGTTGGGCCGCTCGGTCACCTGCGGCCGGCGGGGCACGTCGAACTCGTCGTAGAGGTTGAGCCGCCACTGCGGCGCGCCCCCGGCCCGGCCGTTCCATGCTCGCAATTCGCCGTCGGTGCCCAGCGTGTAGAGCCAGCCAGTGGTTGGGTCGTGGGCCGGGGTCGATGAAGGACCTTCGTAGAATCCCTGGTCGCCCGTGGCATGGCGGCCGTAGCGCGGCGCGTCGTAGCGTTGCAACCAGCGCACACGGCCCTCGTTCAAATCGAGGCAGATGAGCCGGTCGCTGCCTTCGCTCCAGCCGAGCCCGTAGATCAGGTCGTCGACCACCAGCACCGAGCCGCAGCCGGCCCCGAGTTCCGCCCGCCAGAGCACCGGCGGCCCCTGGTCGCCCTTCCAGAAACCGCCGTCCCAGCCCGAGTCGGCGGTGGTGGTGCTGTCCCGGTCCGGACCGCGCCAGTGCGGCCAGTCGTCAGTTGCCCGAATGTCGATCGGCAACAGGGCGAACGCCAGCACCACCGCAACGGCACCCGCCGAACCCGAGGGAACGGCCGCAAGCGTCCCCCCGGCACCCGGCTTTGACAGCACCCGAATAACGGCATCCACAGCGGCAATCACCAGCTTCATGGGCCGCACCCTGCCATAGCCACCGGGGCAATGGCAAGCCTGGATCGCTGGCACAAGTCCTGAAAGCGGGGCGATCCCGGCCCGGTCGGGGTTGCAAAAACACCACCCGCTACCGATCACCCCCCAGATCCGCCGCCACCGCAATCATCCGCGCCAACTGACGACGGGCCGCGGTGCCGTCGAGCGCCTCGCTCCGCCCCATCTCCAACAAGCGCGCGTAGCCGTCCGCCGGCAAATCGCCGCCCAGAATCAACGCCAGTTCGGCCGCCGCCGCAGCCGCCTTGAAATCATCGCTGGCCTGTTGCCAGTCGATCCCCGCCCCCCCAGCTGCGGCCACCGCCGCCATCGGCATGAACGCCTCGCCACCTCCCAAATCCACCGGCTCCAACCGGAACCTCAACAAATCCCCTGCTCCCGCATCCGGACGACGGCGCACCTCGGCCAGCGCAGTCACCGTGTAACTGTCGGGCTCGGCCAATTCGCTGACGCCATCGCCGGCACCTCCACCAGCGGCAGTTCCCACCACCGCCGGGTCAGGTCCTGTGCGATCAAAGCCCAGCAGCCGGAAGGCATCCACCAACTCGGGATTGGGCTCCACCAGCACCTGCGCACCGCGACGAAACTGCCGCAACCGCTCGCCCTCCAAACGCACCTGGACCTGCACCAGTTCATGTCCCGGCGCCCAAGGCGCGGTCGCCACCTCGGAAGCCAGCCAGATTCCCGGCATCACCTCGTCCACCGACCGCCCGGTCGCCTCGCCGTCGTCCCCCTCCGCGGCCGACGCCAGCATCGGGGCGTTGACCGCATTGACCCACTGTTCGCTCCGCACCAGCCCCGGTTCGGGCAATTCGCCGCGCTCGACCAAGGCCGCGCGCGCCAGATCAAATCCGGCGTCATCGACCCACAACGGGAAGGCCGCCGCCGGCCATACGCCGGCACCCGCGTCGGCCGACGCCATCACCGCCCCGGCCCCGCCGGACAGCGGCCACCAGCCGCCGCCGGCATTGTCCTGGTCAAACCCCGACGGCAACCGCCGCACAGCCACTGCGGGCTCGTCAGCGTCCGCCGCGGCCCGGCCAACCCCGGTCCCGGGCGCGTCCAGGAACCGCACGTTCATCACCGGCGACTCGTCGGGCGCCTCCTGCTGCCCGGCCGCCGCCGCCAC
>SKLO01000278.1 GCA_007123195.1 Verrucomicrobiales bacterium
CGATCCCGCAGTCAATGAAATCGGCGATGTTGCGGGTTGCCAGCGGCATTTGATGTGCTGCGGCTGTCGCGGCGATCAGCATGTCGGAGGGATGACGGGCCACGCCGTTGGCGGAAAAGGCGCCGCGCATGACTCCAGCGTTCTTCGCAATGGCAGGCGTCACCGGAAGCAGGCGGCATTGGCTTTCAATGAATTGCTCCAGCCACAATCTCTTGACCGGCAGGTTTCTTCTGCTCAGCCCGTAAACCAGCTCTTCGTAGGCGATCACACTCAAAAAGAACCCCGACTGACGGCCCGCCCACCTGAGAACGTTTTCGTCAGGTTCACGGCGCATCAGTTCGCTCACGATGTTGGTATCGATCAGCATGACCTCCGATCAACCTGAAAACAGAAATCAAACCACTGATGAACCGTCACTGATGGACACTGATTGCTCTTTGGGATCAATCATCCTCGCCCAGTGGTTCGGATGCGGAGGGCCTGGGGGCACCGCGCTTGGGAGCCTCAATGTCCTCGGCCTCAACCGCCAGAAGGGGTCGCAGGCGTTCAAGGGTCTCGGCGACCGTTTCCCGCTGGTCGCCCGCGATTTGGTGGGGCGGTTGCACCACCGCCAATGACTTGCCCCGCAGCGTCACCACGAGGGGTTCCCCGGTCTCGCGGATTTCCTTCAAGAGTCCGAGGCATCGGGCCTTGAATTTTGAAACCTGAATCGTTTTCATGGCCCCAGCTTTGCATGGTCAACCCAAGTGGTCAAGTGGAGACCTGCTGTGCGTGCTGCGCAAGGGGTGGTGCCGGGACCACGCGGCAGGATCTTTCGCAGGGGGCGGACGGAGCGGTGAAGGAAGTGGGCGTGGGGAACGAGCGGCGCACGCCCCGGTTTCCGAATCACCCGCGACCGTCAATCATCGGCCTGCTGGCGGATGGCCTCGAGTTGCTCCCAGCGGGCGTAGAGGGCGGTGACCTTTTGCTTGTCCTGCTCGAGCTGCTGTTCCAACTCCTGCCAGTTGTCGGCGTGGCTCTGGTAGAAGTCGGGCTCGGCGAACCGGGCCTCGAGCCGGGCGACGCGTTCCTCGGCTTCGAGGATGGCTTGTTCCATGCCCTCCAGCTCGCGCGCCTCCTTCCATTTCAGCTTGCGGGGCCTGGCGGCGGTGCGGTCGCCTCGTGGCTGGCCGCTGGACGCGGTGGCGGAGACGGGTGCGTTGGCTTGCGCAAGCCGTTCGCCGCGTTTTTCAAGGTAGTAGTCGTAGTCGCCGGGCTGCCAGACGACGTTCTGGCCGCCCTCGAAGGCGAGGATCGAGGTGCAAACGCGGTTGAGGAAATAGCGGTCGTGGCTGACGACGATGACGCTGCCGTTGAACGCCACCAGAGCTTCCTCCAGCAGCCGCAGCGTGCCGAGGTCGAGGTCGTTGGTGGGTTCGTCGAGCACCAGCACGTTGCCGCCGCGCTTGAGGATCTTGGCCAGCAGCACGCGGCTGCGCTCGCCACCGCTGAGGAACTCGATGCGGCTGTTGATGCGCTCGTCGGTGAACAGGAACCGGCGCAGGTAGGCGCGCAGGGTGATCGACTCGTCGCCGAGACTGACATGTTCACTGCCCTCGCCGACCTCCTCCCAGACCGATTTGTTAGGGTCGATCGCGAGCCGGTCCTGGTCGATGAAGTTGATCTCGGAGCGGGCGCCGACCTCGACGGTGCCCTGCCAGGGTTCCAGCTGGCCGAGCATCACCTTGAGCAGGGTGGACTTGCCGAGGCCGTTGCGGCCGACGATGCCGACGCGCTCGCCGGGGCCGAGGCGGAAGTTGAGGTTGCGGAACAGGGTGAGGTCGCCGCGGCCGCAGGTGACGTCGGTCAGCTCGATCACGCGGTCGCCCAGCTTGGGCGCGGGCGGGATGATCAGATCGACGTCCAGCTCCGCTTCGGGCGGGGCCTCGGCGGCGGTGTCGTAGTAGCGCTGGATGCGGTCGCGGGACTTGGTCCGGCGGGCGCTTGGGCTGCGCCGGACCCATTCGATCTCGCGTGTCAGGAAGCGCTGGCGCTTGTGCTCCTGCATTTCGGCCTGCGCCTGTCTCGCGGCGCGCGCGAGCAGGTAGTCGGTGTAGTTGCCGGGATAGGAGGTGAAGGCGCCCTGCGCCAGTTCGACGATGCGGCTGGAGATCTGGTCGAGGAAGTAGCGGTCGTGGGTGACGAACAGGCAGGTGCCCTGATAGCGGGCGAGGAAGGCCTCGAGCCACTCGATCGACTCGGTGTCAAGGTGGTTGGTCGGCTCGTCGAGGATCAGGAAATCGGGTCGCTCGACCAGCGCGCGGCACAGCGCCACGCGGCGCCGCTCGCCCCCTGACAAGGTGCCCACCACGCGCTCCGGTTCGGGCGCGTGCAGGTGGTTGATCAGGGTGTCGATGCGGCTGTCGAGGTTCCAGCCGTCGAGTTGCTCGATGCGGTCGAGCAGCTTGCCGCTGAGCGGGCTGTCGCCGGGGGTGTGTTCGTAGCGCTCGATGAGATCGAGCACCTGGCGCCCGCCGGCGCGGATGTTGTCGAGCACGGTGGCTTCGGGCTGCAGCTCGAACACCTGCGGCAGGTAGCCGATGACAAGTTCGCGACGGCGCGAGACGGTGCCGGAGTCGGGCTCGGTCTCACCGGCGACGATGCGCAGGAAGGTCGACTTGCCGGTGCCGTTGCGGCCGACCAGGCCGACCCGTTCGCCCTCGTGGATGGTCAGGGAGGCGCGGTCGAGCACCACCTGGTTGCTGTAGCGGACCACCAGCTCGCTGGCGCTGACAATGGGTGCGGTATCGGTCATGACGGCTCGGCCCTTGCGCGGCGGCGGTGGAAGCGGGCCGATGGGCGGCCCTCCTTCGCACCCGGCACGGGCGGGGCGGACCGTAGCTCGATTGGCACCGGATTGCCAGCGCCGGCGGGCGCGGCGGCCGGTTGTCAGCTTTCGGCTGACGGTTCGGGGTCGTCGTCGCCGGGGTCAGATTCCGTTCCGGGCTCCTGCTGGCCCGGGCGGCGGATGCCTTCGGGCCGCTGCCGGAGCTGCTGCCATTCATAGCTGCCGGTTTGTTCGTCGCGGATCTCGACCCACTCGCCGGGGAACGACTGGGCGATGTTCTGCGCCGCCTGCTCTCGCTGGACCTGCTCCAGTCGCCGTCCGCTGTCGTCGGCCTCCCAGCGCATCAGCGACATGCGGTCGGCGTTTTCGGCGTCGACGGTTTCGACGGTGTATTCGCCCCAGGTGCCGGCCGGCTTGTTGAGGATGGTCAGCAGGCCGCGGTGGTTTTCGCCGATCAGGCGGTTGTTCTTGAGTTCCTGGATTTCCCCGGAGCGGTCGCGGCGGCGTTCGATGATGTCCTCGCGCTCGCGCTGTTGGATTTGCTCGACCTGGGAACGCTCCTCGGCGCCGATTTGGTGGACATCGACCCGCATGTTGATGTTGACCTCAATGGGTTCTGGCGTGGTGATGGGCACGGCCGGGAACGAGGTGCAGCCGCCGGCCAGCGCGACTGCCAGGGCTGCCGCCGCGGTGGACAGGCGCCGGAGTGGAGGTGCGTTGCGCGGAAAGGGGTCGGCTGGCTGTGGGGCGGCGTGCATCATTCGGTCTCCAGGACGGCGGTGCGGGCGGCCTGCCGCAGGCGCTCGGGAAGCACTGGCTCAATGAACATGGACAACGGCTGGCCGTGAAGTTCAACGTCAAATGCGCGGATGCCCTGCTCGCCTGAGAGTTTGAGCGAGATGTTGCCGCCGAGACGGCCCAGTTCGAAGTCGCCCGCGCCCTCACGGTATTCAAACCAGCGCAGCGGCTCGATGCCGAGTTTGGCGATCTCGCGTTTGAGCGGGGACCAGGCGGGCGGCAGGTTTTCCAGCACGCCGTCGAGCTGGCTGATGTGAATGAGGCCGGGGGTGGTGCCGGTCAGGTCGCCGTAGGCCTCGAACAGTTCCTCCAGGTTGCCTTGGGCGACCATGTTGAGGTTGACGGTGCCGTCCATCAGGAAATACTCGGGGCTGATCACTTCGGTCAGGCCGCGCATGTTGATGCCGGTGAACGACAACCAGCCGTCCCAGTTGTAGAGGTGTTCGAGGTAGATGTTGAACTCGCCGTTGACGTAGCCGTCGTAGGCGTCGCCGCCGAGACCGACGTAGATGCCGAACCGGTCGTAGGAGATGGACAGGTAGGCGTTGGTGGCCGAGAAATCGCGCCAGCGGATGTGGTCGGCCCGCAGCACCTCCACCAGGTTGTTGTCGTCGCCGGCCACGGGCAGGTGGAACAGAACCTCGCCGCTGAGACCATCGAGGTGGAGGTCGAGTTGATCGAAGTGATAGTCGCCGCGCGGCACCTCGAAGCTGGCGTCGAGGCGGCCGTCGGCCAGCTCGGTTTCAGCGGAAAAGGGGAACGGGTTGGGAAACAGGGCCACGCCCTTGGGCGCGACCACGAGCTGGCCGGACTCGACCTCGATGCGCAGGATGTTCCACCCGGCTGGTTCGTCGGCGGCCGGCAGCGGCATGTCGGGCGCGCCATTGGCCTCGGCCTCGCCGCGGGTCAGGTCGCGGTATTCGTCGATGTAGGCAAACAGGTGCTGGCCGATGTTGAGCGTCGGCGCGATCACCTGAACGCGGTCGATCTCCTGCCGCAGCAGTCCGGCCAGGGTGAACTCGACGAACACCGAGGGCAGGTCGGCGACCACGTAACGGATGTCCTGCGGCGACCTCAGGGCGGTGCTCAGTTCCAGCTTGATCAGCTCGCCGCCTTCGCGCATGCGCGCCGCGACGAGAGGCACCATGTCGGTGCTGAGATCGAGGGCGATCGGCAGGTCGGGCAGGCCCGGCGCAATGTCGGCGATGGTCAGCATCGATTCCCGCAGGATGAGCCTCTCGAAGTGCCAGTCGGGCAGCCATGGATTGGGTTCGCCGGCCGGATCGGGGTCGGCGCCGGCGGATGCCGGCGGAGGTTCCGCCGGGGGGTCGCCATTGTCCTCGGCAAAGTGGTCACGCAGGCCGCGGCCGGCGGTCAGCCGGGCGCCGACCAGCTCGATCTCGCCAAGGCTGCCGTTCTGCCACAGCTCGTCCGGCCGCGTGAGCAGGGTGACCTGCGAAATCCGGGCGACCGGCTGCTCTGAAACCGCTGGCAACATCGCCCGCAGGTCACCCAGTTCGACGAAGTAAGCCGGTTGGCCGTCGCTGGTATCGGTGGTGGTTTGCACGACCAGCGAGCCGCTGACTTCGGGCATTCGCAACGGCAGCGGACCGACCTGCAGTTCCCCGTCCCTGACCTCCAGTTCGCGCGCCCACCAGCCGTGCCACAGGGGGCGGTCGGTGCCCGGCTCGACGCGCATGGAGCGTTGACCCGGCGGCTCGGCGCCTGTTCCGGTTGGGGCAAACCACGGCACGTTGTCGCTGGTGACCCGCCACAGCGGGGCGGACAGGGCGACGAGTTCAAAGGTCCGTTCGGCCATCAATTGCTCCGGCGCCAGATCCAGACGAATGGTGTCGGCGGCAAAAAACGGCTCCCTCCCCGGATAGCGGGCGACGACGGAATTCAGCGCGAGGCGTTGCAACCCGCCGGAGTGCCATCCCGCCAGCCGACGGCCCATCGGGCTGCCGGCTCCGGATTCAGTGGCATTGTCCCAGTCCGCCAGTTCGGCGTGGATGCCCAGCTCGATTTCGGCGACCTCCGGCCCGAAGCCGGACATGACCAGGCGGCCGTCGACCAGCAGCAACTTCTGCAGCGCGAAACCGGGGGCGCCGGCCCCGGGTTGGTTGTCCGCGGCTTCCGGGTCGGTCGGCGGCAGCAGCGCCCGCCAGCCATCCAGCGCGGTTTGCAGTGCCGGGGTCAGGTTGACCACGGGCGAGTCAAGCGTGGCCCGCCGGATGTCGATGGATTCGCCGGGCGCCGATTGCCGCGCCGACAGGGTGGTGCGATGGATTGCGATCCGACCGCCGGGACCGTCGACCGGGGGAGCGAGGTCGAGGTCATCGACGACCACATCGAAGCCGCCGAGGTGCCAGCCGCCGTCGGTGCTCCAGCCACCTTGCCGGGTCTCCATGGTGAGCTTGGCTTCCAGGCCGGGCACCTGGACGTTCACCGCGCCGGCATCGCCTGATGGGGCGACCGCCATGCCTCCGCGCAGGTTGAGCCGGCCCCGATCCAGCCCCAGGCGGTCCCAGCTCACCCGCGACACCCACACCGGCGCCGAGGGCGCGGTCAGCGGCTCGGGGACCTGCAGCGCGGTGGCCGCGGCGGGCGTGACGGATGGATCGTCCGGATTCGGCTCCGGATCGGATGCGGGCGAACGGCGCGCGGGCAGCCTCGACGCCAGCTCCGCCAGTGCCTGCGGGGTCAGATCGATCACGGGCTCCGTCAGCGTCAGATCCACCACCCGCAGGTGACCGCCCTCCAGGGTGAATCCCGCCGAGATTTCAGCCAGTCTCAGGTGCCCCTCCGCCAGCGACGGGTCGACCGCACCGTCGGGCGCGGGGGGGCGGGGCAGGTCGATCTCCAGGTCGCGCAGGGTGATCCGCTGCAGGCCGGTGCGCAGTCGTTCCCGTTGGCCGGCCAGGATGCCAATGGCCTCGCCGGTGTAGTCGATGCGGGCCCGCACTCTGGGCCATCCGGGCACATTGATGTCAATCCGACCGTCCTCGATCCGCAGGTGGCGGGCTTCGGGTGCCAGGTTGAGGCCCCGCTCGGTCGGGGGGGGCGAGGGGCCGGCCGCGGCTTGCCGGGTTTGCCACCAGTCGTTCAAGGCCTGCCAATGGGCCTCGTCGAGCGTCAACACCGGTTGTTGCAGCACCAACTCGTCCACCCCTCCCGCCAGGGCCTCGCGCCACCTCAGCCGCCATTCGGCCTGCGGCACGTGCAGCAGGGGACGATCGGCGCCCGGCAGCGTCACCCGCATGCCGCCGGCGCTGAAGTTGCCGCTGCGTGCGCCCTCGAACGCCTCGACATGAATCTCGAACGGCGTGTCCGGCAGGCTCAACAGCTGGTTGGCCACCTGAGTGCGCTGGTGATACATTACCGCCGCGAACACGCCCGCCATCAGGCAGGCCAGCAGGAACACCAGCAGCAGCCATGCGCCGGTCTTGATCAGCCGCCGCCGCCAACGCCTGCCCCGCTCGTGGCGCAGGCGGGGCGGCCCGCTCCGGGCAGCGACCGGGCGTGGTGTGGACTGGCTGGGATTCATGCGATAAAACCGGGCGGGCGTGGTTTCAGCGGCTTCGCTGGACCGGTCAGGCCGTCAATCGGCCACTGGGCCGGCCGACCGCCACGGCCGGTGCTGCAAGGATAACGCCCTTTCACGGTTGTTCGACCATGGGGCGACATTTTTGTTCCATCCCGGCCTCTTGAACTCGTAATCAGGCGACATCGCCGGTTTGTCGTCCCAACGTGTGCTACTGCCACCGGCCGGAAGCCGTCAATACCCCGGCCCGCGACGCGGTCCGGCTTGAACAGACTCGGTGCCGGCGCGATCCTGACCGTCTTCCCGGTGACGGGGACGGCCCTGCCGTCCGCGTCCCG
>SKLO01000173.1 GCA_007123195.1 Verrucomicrobiales bacterium
CCATTGGTGTCTGTTCGCTCATTGGCCGGCTGTAAGATGGGCTGGACTTGGTCCGCCATTTGCCTTCGGCGACCTCCAATTCGTTCCGGGTCCGGCCATCGCCTCCGGTTGTGGTATCATCTCCCGATTCAATCCGGCGGCGGCTGCCGTCGAGGGACACTAAAGATCGATCACCTCGCCGGGCAACGGGGTGACCCCGGGCAGGGCGGGCAGCGGTTCGGCGGGGGTGGAGCCGGGTCGGGGACGTTGCGAGGGCGGCACCAACGGGGCTGGCTTGTCAGGATCCGGCGGCTGGCCGGGATCGGCAAGGTCGCTGCCGTCGGGGGCGCGACCGGACCAGATGCCGACGCGGTTGGCTCTGGCCTCGGCCTCCAACCGCCGCAACTGGCGGCGGACCCGCTGCACCTCGCGGTCGTCGGCGTCCGGCAGTTCCACCAGGCCATGCGCCCGGGCCAGGCCGCGACGGACCAGCTCGCGCGTCAGGCATTGACCGGCGGGGTTGGTCACCCAGCCCCAGTAACGCGGCCGGTCACTGGCGCCGCCGGCCCTGGTCTTGCGGGTCTCGACGCGCACGCCGTCGCGCATGAAGCGGGTCACAAATCCGGTCGCGGCCTCGCCCCACGCCAGCACCAGCTCCTCGTTGACGCCGAAATGTTCCGCCTGCTCGGCGTTCCGGTCGGGCATCCGGCGATCGGTCTCCGGCGCGTCGGCGCCGTAGATGCGGATCACGTAGACGTGGCGGGTCGGCGCGCGCAGCCGGAAGCTGTCGCCATCGTAGTAGCCGTCGGCCTGCAGTTCACAGGGATCGTAGGTGATCCACTGGGCACCGGCCGGCATGGCCGCGGCGGCGAGCCAGAGCCAGATCGCGACTGCCGGCAGCCGGCGGCGGCGATCGACGGGCGGGAAGCGCGCGGGCATGGGCAAAGCAGGGGGTGGGGAAGGTTGTGCGGCCCCTGGTCAGATCGTCATCGCGCTGTAACCGCCGTCGACCACCAGTTCGTGCCCGGTGATGAACGATCCGGCGGCGGGCGCCGCCAGCAGCAGGGTGGCGCCGATCAACTCGCGCGCCTCGCCGAAGCGGTCGGCCGGGGTGTGGCGCATGATCGCGGCGACGCGGTCCTCGGTCAGCACCTTGCGATTCTGCTCAGCCGGGAAAAAACCCGGCACCAGGGTGTTGACGCGGATGCCGTGCGGCGCCCATTCGCGCGCCAGATTCTTGCTCAGGTTGTGCACGGCGGCCTTGGTCATCGAGTAGGTGAACACGCGCGACAGCGGCAGCAGGCCGGACATCGAGCCGACATTGATGATCGAGGCCGGGCGCTGCTGGTCGAGGAAATAGCGACCGAACACCTGGCAGGCGAAAACCACCGCCTTGCAATTGACGGCGAAGATGGCGTCGTATTCGTCCTCGGGAATGTCGAGGAACGGGGTGGGGGAGTTGACCCCGGCGCCGTTGACCAGAATCCGGCAGCCGCCGGAGCGGTCGATCACCGCCTGCAGCAGCTCCTCCAGCGCCGGCTTGCGATTGACGTCGGCGGCGTGGAACCAGGCCTGGCCGCCCGCTGCGGCGATGCGCTCGAGCCGGGCCCCGGCCTTGTCCGAATTGCGGCCGACCAGCACCACCTCGGCGCCGGCT
This sequence comes from Verrucomicrobiales bacterium, assembly GCA_007123195.1. Taxonomy (GTDB): domain Bacteria; phylum Verrucomicrobiota; class Verrucomicrobiia; order Verrucomicrobiales; family SKLO01; genus SKLO01. Next base: position 1,637 of record SKLO01000173.1, read on the forward strand.
GCCGCCAGGCCTTCAGCCATGGCACCGCACAATTCGCCGGTGCCACCGATGACCACGGCGGTCTGGCCGCTGAGATCGAACAGTTGCGAGGGCGGCAGGGCCGTGGATGTGGATGCGGCGGTGGGATCGGACATGGTGATGGCGGATGGCTATGGGCGGTCTCGGTTTGGTGATCAGAAGGTTCGCGGCAGACTGGGGTGCGGCGCCGCCCGTCGGGGTGGCGAGCGGTCGACGGCTGGCGTCGCAAGAACGCGCCTATTCTTCGCCGGACATGGCCGGCCAGGCAACCCGGTTATGGGCGGGATGGGGATGGGTCGGGGGTGAATGAAAGCCGGTGGCCCGTTTTGTCTTGCATTTCCCTGTGATTCTATGCTTAAGTCTTTCGTTGTGAACTTGAAACGCCCGTTACAAAGCCTTGTCCGCCCGGTCCTGTCCCTTTTGGTTCCGTTTGTCTGCCTGGTGGCCGCCGACTCCGGCCGGGCGGCCAACATTATGTGGGTAACCGATGACATTGCCTCCGACCAGACCATGGTGAATTACGTCAGCAGCCTTGGCTACAACGTCAACGTGCGTAACGACCTCACCGGCACCTTGTCGCCGGCCGACCTCAACGACCTCAACTCGGTGGCGCTGGTTATCGTCAGCCGCAACACCAGCAGCGGAAACTACGGTGCCGCCCAGAGCCAGTGGAACACGCAGGTTTCGACCCCGCTGATTCTCGGCAGCCCCTACCTCGCTCGAACCGGGGGCAACAACGGCTGGAGCTGGATCGATGGAGGGGGGGTCCAGGCGAATTACAACGGCGACGTGCGGATCAATCCCGGCTTTGAAGCCGATCCCCTGTTCGGCGGAGTGACCATCACTGGCACAGGTTTCGGTGGTCAGCCAATCTTCAAATACTGGAATGGCGACAGGCTCGACATCGCTGAGGGCACCAGCACCGCCGGTCCCGACGGCGACATTCTTGGGGTGCGCAACAACGCCACCTTCCCGCGGACGATCATCGCGCAATTCAACGCCGGCGACGAAGTCGGCGGCGGTGACATCCTTGCTGGCGATCGATTGTTTCTCGCGCTGCCGGGCACGCCCGGCAATCCCGGCACCTTCGCCGACCTGAACCAGAACGGCCAGATTCTGCTGGCCAATGCGATCGGCCTGATGATCCCTGAACCGGGGCGCGCCGTGCTCGCCGCGCTCGGCCTGTTTGCGTTGCTGGCACCCCGCCGCCGCCCCGGCTGCTTCCGATCCTGAGCCAACAGACGACTGCTCCGCCTCACCCCGGCCTCGCGAGCGCCACCCCCGTAGGGCGGGCCTCCGACCCGCCTTGGGTGCGGGTCGTTCGTTCCTTGCGGCTGCTTCCTTCGCGGCTCCTTTCGCCCACTGCGAATGAACCCTGAGCGTGGTCCCGGCACCAACGCACCCGCAGCACGCACAGGGAGTTCGAATAACGCCAATTCAACCTACAGGGCTACCGCCGGTTTGCGGTCCGTGGTCGGTGGCTACCCGAACCTGGCCGCCAAGGCGCTCTCGGCGTGCTCGCGGGCGCGGTGGCGGAGTTGCTCCGACTGCTGCCGCCACCACTGGCGCACAGATTCCAGCTGCGGGCCGGAAAGGTCCTCATCAATCCCGTCCGGCCCGGGCTTGAGCACCACGATCAGCCGCCAGTTGTAGGCGCCGCTGCTGCCGAGGCTGAACTCGACCCGCTGCGGTGTCAGCCCGAAACCCGATGCCTCCTGCTGCCAGGCGAGGTGCAGTTGACGCTGGGAGTCGATCAGGAACTGCCCCCACTCCGGCTCCAGCGCGGCGCGATCGACCGGTTCCAGCGCGGCGATCATGCTGGCGGAATCGGTCCACAACACACGCCCTTGCTGTGAGCCTTGTGGGTCCGGGTCGGGCAACCCGGATTCGGGATCGGCGCCGCCGCAACCGACGATCGCCCCTGTCATGGCGACGGCCATCCATACGAACGCTGATCCCCACCCGCAGCGGATGGCACGGACGGCGCGGCCGGCGGACCGCCGCGAGATCGTTCCGCGGGCGCTGGCGGGTCGACGGTTCATCCCGGCACCGGGCCGGATCCGGTGGCCAATGAGGGTCGGCGACCGTGGCCCGAGTCGTCATTTTCCCCGTCGTCGTCGGCCGGGATCGGGGCCATCAGTTCGGCCACGGTGGTGTGGATGTCGTCGCACCGCATCAGTGTCTCGCCCACCAGCAGAGCCTGGGCTCCGGTGGCGGCGAGTCGGGCGGCGTCGGCACTGTCGCGAATGCCGCTTTCCGAAACCACGACCAGATCCTCCGGCACCTGTTCGCTGAGCACCTCGGTGGTTGCCAGATCGACCTTGAACGACTTCAAGTTGCGGTTGTTGATGCCGATCAGGCGGGCGTCGGTGGCGAGGGCGCGGTCGAGTTCCGCCAGGTCGTGCACCTCCACCAGCACCTCCAGTTGGACCCCGGCGGCGGTGGCGAGCAGGTGTTTCAGCTGGTTCTGCTCCAGCGCGGCGACGATCAGCAGGATGGCGTCGGCGCCGGCGACCACGGCCTCGTAGATCTGGCTGTCGTCGATGATGAAATCCTTTCTCAGCACCGGCACCGTTACCGCCTGGCGGATGCGGGTCAGGTAATCGAGCCGGCCCTGGAAATAGACTTCGTCGGTCAGGACCGAGATGGCGCTGGCGCCCGCATCGGCGTAGGCGCGGGCGATGCGGACGGGGTCGAAGTCCGGTGCGATCACGCCGGCGGAGGGCGAGGCCTTCTTGACTTCGGCGATCAGGCCGAGCCGGCCTTCGTCGACGGTGAGGGCGCGCTCGAGCGATCTGAAGTCGTCGCGCAACAACGCGGCGGCCTTCAGCTTGTCGGCGCGCGGACGCAGGGCGCGCACCTCCTCGCGCTTGGTTTCCAGGATGCGATCCAGTTGATTCATGAGGCCGGACACCATTCCCCGGCCCGCGCGCCGGGGGCAACCGGAGATTTGCCGACGGCAGGCGCGTCCGCCGCAGGTTTCGGGCCCGGGTGGCGGTGAAAAGACGGCATGATTTTTTTCTTGCCCGCCTTGAGGACCCGGTTATTTTAGGGACCGCAACCGAACGGTTGTGATCGCGGGTGTAGCTCAGTGGTAGAGCACTTCCTTGCCAAGGAAGATGTCGCGCGTTCGAATCGCGTCACCCGCTCCACTCCCCCCATGAAGCAAGGGGGGAGAACCCAACCCACCCGCCGCCGGTCGCGGCGGTTTTTTTGTGTCTTGAAACCGCCACCCCGAGCCTGTCACCGTGAGGGCACTGCTGCCGGCGACAGCGACGGCGCCCGGGGTTGGCTGGTGTGGTCGCGCCAGGTGGAGACGGGGCGCGAGGAGGACTGGTTGGAACGGCTGGCGGCAGCTGGCTTCGGGTCGGCGCTGGCGCTGGCGGAGCCGGGACGGGCCACCGTGCGGCTGGAGTTGTGGCTGGAGGACGACGCCGCCGGGCGGTTGGTCAGGGATCGATGGGCGCAGGAGTGGGGGGGCGAGTTCGGCGGGCGCTGGCGGTCGGTGCCCGACTGTGACTGGGTCGCCGCGAATTCGCGGCCGCGGCCGCCGTTGAAGATCCGCGACCAACTGGTGATTCTGGATCGCGCGGATCCCGTGGCGCGGGCGGGGGCGGAGGCGCGCGGCCGCAAGGTGCTGGTGGTGCCGGCCGGCATGGCGTTCGGCACGGGGGACCACGCCACGACCTCCACGGTTCTTCGGTGGCTGGCGGACGAGGCGGTGGTGCGGCGCGCGACCGGCACGCCGGGTTGGAGTTTTCTCGACATCGGCTGCGGCACCGGAATCCTGGCGCTGGCGGCGGCGGCGCTCGGCGCGGCCCGGGTGGAGGGCTTTGACTTCGATCCGGTGGCGGTGGCGATTGCCCGGGACAACGCGGCGGCCAACGGCATCGACGGGGTGCGCCTTGGCTGCTGCGACCTGTTGCAATGGAGCGGCGAGCGGGAGGGTGGCTGGGACGTGGTGGCGGCCAACGTTTACGGGCCGGTGCTGGTGCAGGCGATGCCGCAACTGGCGACGGCGGCGGGCGGAATCTTGTTGCTGTCCGGCATTCTCGACAGCCAGCGCGACGCGGTGGTGGCGGCCGCCACCACAGCCGGGTTGCGGATTGACCGGGAGCAGGGCAAGGGCAAGTGGGTCACCCTGGCGGCGCGTCCAGGGTGAGCCGGGGTGGGGGAGCAGGGCTCCGTGCCGGTCGCGAACCCCGTCGACCGGCAGAGGCGGAACGGGTGGCAGCGAGGCCCTGCCGCGGGACCTGCCGTGGGGCGGGTCGGTTGGTGTCAGGGATGCATGGTCAGCCGTTCGAGGGTGGTTGCATCGCGGCCTGCATGGCCAGCTCCACCAGCTCGACCGCCAGTTCCTGGGTGGCCTCGTCGAGGGTGCGGTTGGCTTGCTTGAGCGCCGCCGGGTCGGCGGGGTCGGCGTTGAGGTGACGCCGGACCCCGGCCTCGGCGGCGTCGATTTGCCGGGCTGATTCCTCCCCCAACCGGTCGCCGGCCAGTTGGCGCGCCTCGGCGACCGCGCGCAGCAGTTCCTCGGCCTGCAGCCTGGCCTCGGTCCATTGCCGCTCGCGCATGTCGTCGAACGCGTGCTGCACGCTGTCCTCGACCATGCGTTCGACCGCCTGGTCGTTGACGTCGACCGCAGCCGACCTGATTTCGATCACCTCGTCGCGGCCGCGCGCGGTGTCGCGCGCGAGCACCTGCAGCACGCCGTTCTCGTCGATGGCGAACTGGACCCCAACCCGGGCGCTGCCGCGCGGGCCGGGGGGGAAATCGATCTGCAGCTGGCCGAGTTCCCAGTTGTCGCGCGCCATTTCGCGCTCGCCCTGGAGCACGCGGACCAGCATCGACTGCTGGTTGGCCACGGCGTTGGTGAACATCTCGCCGGCCTTGGCGGGAATGGTGGTGTTGCGCGGGATGATGACGTTCATCAGGCCGCCGAAGGTCTCGATGCCGAGCGACAAGGGGGTCACGTCGAGCAGCACCATGCGCTTCATTTGGCCGGACAACATGCCGGCCTGGATCACGGCACCGAGGGCCACGGCTTCATCGGGGTTTTGGCCGACATCCGGAGCGCGGCCGAACAGTTCCTCCGCAAACGACCGCACCAAGGGCATCCGGGTGCTGCCGCCGACCAGCACCGCGGCATCGAGTTCGCCTGCGTCGAGACCGGCGTCGGCCAGGGCCTGGGCGCAGTGCCGCCGGGTGCGCTCCAGCCACGGGCGCGCCAGCCGTTCGAGTTGGTCGCGGCCGAGTTCGATGTCGAGGTGGCGGTCGCCGGTGAGGAACGGCACCGACACCGTGGTGGTCTGCTGGTCGGACAGGCGGCATTTGGCCTGCTCGGCTGCTTCAAGCAGCCGCACCCGCACCGCCGGGGGCAGATTTTCGAAGGGCGTTTGGTCGTCGCTGCGCGACCACAGCCAGCGCGCCAGCAGGCGGTCGAGGTCGTCGCCGCCGAGCTGGGTGTTGCCGTGGGTGGCGAGCACTTCGAACACGCCCTCGCGCAGTTCGAGGATCGACAGGTCGAAGGTGCCGCCGCCCAGGTCGTAGACCGCGATACGGCGGCCGTCGTCGGCCCGGTCGAGCCCGTAGGCCAGGGCGGCGGCGGTGGGCTCGTTGATGACCCGCTGGACCTCCAGCCCGGCCATTTCACCGGCGCGGATGGTGGCCTGGCGCTGGGCATCATTGAAATAGGCGGGAACCGTGATGACCGCCCGCGTGATCCGGCCCTCGCCGTCGGTCTGCAGGGCCTCGGTGGCCACGCGGCAAAGGTGGCGCAGGATGTCGGCGGACACGTC
>SKLO01000562.1 GCA_007123195.1 Verrucomicrobiales bacterium
CACACTGCCCCGCGACACCCCCGGAATCATCGCCCTGGTCCGGAATCCCGCCCGATACGCCCCCGTCGGCAACCCCGCCAGCTCCACCGGGCCCAGCTTCTTGTTCTCCTTCGTGTTCATCGACTTGGATCGCTCGCTCACCCCACCATCCTACCACCACCGCGCCAGCTGTCAACTGTATGCCTGGCATGTTTTTTTGGCATGTTTTGTGGCGTGGCGGGCAACCTCAGTTCTGCCATTGACTGTGTCAGCGGGGGAGATGGCTACGAACGTGAACTTAGTGTCAATAAGGTGCGACACCCTGTTGCTGGGTGGTTTCATCCACGCTTCAGGTTCAACCCAACAAGGAAACCCAGGCGTCACCTCGGCGTCACCTCGGCGTCGTCCGGCGCGGGCGATGGGTCGGGGTCGTTTTCCTCTCCGCCTGGCGGAACCGGTGCCGGCCCGCTGCCGGAGGTCCAATCCCGCGGGTCGAGTTCCACCGGTGGTGGGGGTGGCGGTTGATCCCGCTGGAGATACCAGGCGACACCGATGGCCAGCATGACGAGGGCCAGCACGACCCACATCAGCATCAGCCCGGATGAGGAGTCCGACCGGTTGGGCGCCACCCGGCGCGCCGGGCGCGTCCCTGCCCGTGAACGCACGCCGGCCCTGCGGCGGGAGGCAGCCGGACCGGTGCGCAAGCCAGTTGCCGCCTGGCGATGGGCCTGGCCGGCGCGTTGCACCGGGGTGGTGAGAATGCGGTCGAGATCGGCGCGGAATTCCGCAGCCGACTGGTAACGCCGCGCCGGGTCGACCTCCATGGCACGACGCACGATGGCGTCAAACCGCGGGTCAAGACCCGGCACCGCCTTGGACGGCAGCTGGAACACGCCTTGTGGAACCTGACCGGTGAGCATGTTGTGCAGCATCACACCGACGGCGTAGATGTCGGCCCGGTGATCGACCTGGGCCCCTTCCATCAGCACCTCGGGCGCGACGTAGTCCGGGGTGCCATAGGTGTCGTCGTCGTCGCTCACCCCGGACTGCGCCCGCGCTGTCGGATCGGTGGGGCGGGCGAGCCCGAAGTCGGCCACTTTCACCCGGCCGTCGTGATCGACCAGGATGTTGGCCGGCTTGATGTCGCGGTGGATGACGCCGTGCGCATGGGCGTAGGCGAGCGCATCACAGACGTGAGCCGCGATTGCAAGCGCATGCTCGGGCGGCAGCACGGAGGCTTGCTGGATCATCCTGGCGACGTCCGTGCCGTCGACGAATTCCATGACCAGATACAGCCAGTTGTCCCCGGCGATGCCGAAATCATGGACCGAGACAATTCCCGGGTGGTTGAGCCGCGCCATGGTGCGCGCCTCGTTCTGGAATTGGGCGGCGAACTCCTCGGCATCGCGCGGGCTGCCCGCGGAGGCGGCGGGCAGCAGCTTGATGGCCACCGGACGGTCGAGCGACGTCTGATGGGCGCGATAGACGGCGGCCATGCCGCCGACTCCGAGCAATCCATGCACCTGATAGCTCGGGAGCCATTCGCCAAGCTGTTGGGCCGGCGGCGGCTGCCAGCCCTCTGCCGGGGCGTCTTCGCTGTCAGTGGATGATCCGTCGTCAGTGCTCATGATTAGGGTGGTTTGATCAGTGGAGGCTCCCGCCGGTAGCGCAGGAGGGACCAAGCCGGGGCTTTGCGGGGCGCCGGCGAAAGCCGTTCGCCATTCAAACCCAGGACCCCGGTCCTTTGTTGCAGGCTCATCCTCCACGCTGTCGCAGCAGTCGGGCGAACGCGCCGGAGCGGTTGGCGTAGGCCGGGAAGCCGGCGGGATCGTGGTCCGGGCGGTAGCGCCAGTGCTTGTACATCCACATCCACAACTCGGGCCGGCGGCGGATCTCGGGTTCAAACACCTGCCACACACGCTGCACCAGTTCATCCAGAGCAATATCCCGGGCCTGATCGTCCGTGCCGGCCCCGGCATTGGCGGCGGGAGGATCGAACACCTCCAGCAGTCGCACCCGGTAGCGGCCGCCGGCGATCGGTTCGCAAACGCCGGCGGCCACCGGCACCCGGCAGCGCACGGCCAGGTCGGCGTGCAATCTGGTGACACAGGTGGGCAGTCCGAAGCAACGAATCACCGTGGCGGAGCGGCCGGGCTTGACGTTGAGATCGGTCAGCAGAGCGACATGGCCGCGCCGCTTGAGCACTTTCATCAGGCGCAGCATGGCGCCGCGCTGCGGGATCAGGCGATGTCCGCTGTGCTCGCGCAGACGGCTGAACAATCCGGTCAGGCGCGGGTTCTTGAAGTCCTGCGCCACCACGTGCATGCGATGGAACCCGAGGTAACCCCAGATCAGGCTGGCCCACTCGAAGTTGCCGAAGTGGGGCGTGACGTGCACGGCCCCGGATTGCAGCAACTGCTGTCGCCGCGCTTCATCAAGGCCCTCGATCTCGACCCAGCGCGCCCAGCTGTCCTGGTCGAGGCGCTGGAACCAGAACAGGTCGAGGAAGCTGCGGGCAAAGTTGACGTAGCTCAGCCGCACCACGCGCCGGGCCTGGCCGGGCGAAAGTTCCGGCAATACCACCCGCAGGTTCTCCAGCGCGGTGGCGCGCCCGCGGCGGTCCACCAGCGACGCCACGCCGCCGAGGCCGTGGGCCATGGCCAGCAGCAGCCGCCGGGGCAGCCGCGGGGTCAGCCAGGCCAGGCCCGCCACGGCGGCGAACTCAAGCCGGCCACGCCACCGTTTCAGCGGCGACAGGGATGGGGCGGGGACAGTCAATCTGGGGTGGGAATTGGAGATTGGGACATTGGAGTATCGCTCGTTCCAAGTGACATCAGACCGGGGCGCGGGACAACGACGGATCGGCAGCGCGGATCAGTCGGTGGCGGTCACCCGATCGAACGCCCGCACCAGACGGGGCGCTTTGGTCGCGGGCAGCACGCGCAGTTCCATCTGGTTCATGACATAGGCAAACCCGAGCTGGCGCCTTGGATCGGCAAAGGCCAGCACGCCGCCCGCTCCGGGATATCCAAACCGGCGCCGATCGGCGCCGAACAACCCGCCCCCGGCGGCGGGCAGGTCCGGAGTGACCATGTAACCCGAACGAAACGCCAGCGGGCGCAGCAGCACGGTGTCCTCGGCCTGCGATGATGCCGGCAGAGCGCAGGGGCCGACGGGCGGTCGGGCCGCGAGACCGGCGTAGAACCGCGCCAGCGCGGCGGCGGTGCCGACTCCGCCGAAGGCGGCGAGCCCGGCGGCGAGGATTTCGGGTCGGCCGATGTCGGCCACCCGCCTGGCGACGTCGGGCGAGCGGAACGCCCTTGCCTGCAGGCTGTCGGGCCGGTTCAGACTGGCGTAAAACGGATCGGCGGCGTGAGCCTGGGTCCATTTGCCTGGCACCATCGTGGCCACCCGACCGTGCTCGGCGGCGGGCAGGCCGATCCAGAATTCGAGTTCCCGCGGTTGGCGCAGGCGTTGTTCCCAGAACTCACCCAGCGAGGCCGTGTCACTGAGGCGGCGCACCAGTTCGTCGACCAGCCAGCCGAAGGTGCGCGGGTGGTAACCCTGACTGCTGCCCGGCCGCCACTGCGGCGGCTGCCGTTCCAGCGCCGCCACCACGGCGGAATGGTCGAGGCCGTCGACCACCTCGTCGATGGCCGCCAGGCCGAGACGGTGGTGCAGCACGTCCCCAAGCGTGGCCGCGGTCGACCCGGATTCGGGGCGGGCAGCGCGCAGTTGCGGCCACAACTCCGCCACCGGGGTCGAGGCCGCCAGCCCGGCGTCGGCCATGGCCTGCAGCAGGCACCAGGCGGCCGGCCCCTTGGTCGCCGACCACACCGGGCTGAGGGTTTCGCTGGTCCATGGTCGGCGGCGTTGGCGATCCATCCAGCCCTCCTGCAGCTGCAGCAGCGGCCGGTCGTCGCGACCGCACCAGACCGCCACCGCGGCGCCAAGCTCGTCGTGGTGGCTGAAGTTCTCCTCGAAGGCCCGCTCGAGCGGCATCCAATCCATCGGCATCCATGCCAACGCCGCCGCTCCGCCGCAAGTGCCAAGCCCTTCTTCCAGGGTCAACTCATCCACGCCCCATGCACCCGGCGACGAGGACGTGACCGCTCCGTCAGCTGTCGGACCACGGGCGCGCCCCCGCGAGCAATCCAACCAGCGACCCGAAACCCGCCCACCGCCTCCGCTCCACCCCCTGCCGTCCGCTTGCGCACGGGAGGGGCGATGTCCTCGCCATCCGCACATGCCCGGCGGATGAACCAGCCCGTGGGGAGAGCGCCAGCGCAAGTAGCGGCCACACGCAAAAATGCTTGCCTGGACCGGACCGGCAGCGCAAGCTTCGCACCTTACCGGCCCTCAGCGCCCAACCACGTTGCCATCATGACCATCCGTTCCCTCCGACTCCTGCCCGCTTTGTCTGCCGTGGCAATCCTCTGCCTGCTGCCCGCCTGCGGCAGCGGCGACGGCGATGGCGCGCGCGAATTGCCGTCGACCCCCGAGGGTCTGGCCGATGAGATGGACCGCGCGACCGACCAGGTGGTGGATGTCATCAAGTCGATCCGCGACTCCGACACCGCCAAAGCGGCCGAGGTCAGGCTGGCAGAACTGCGCAAGCGCATGCTGGCGCTCAAGCAGCAGATGGAGCAGCTGCGGGACCAGTTCACCGACGAACAGATCCGCGAACTCGAAGCCCGCACCCGGGCCGACGCCGCCGAGATGACCCGCGAGCTGACCGCCGAGATCATGCGCATCGCCCGCGACCCCGAACTGCGGGAGATGCTCAACGAAATCAACCGCATGCTGGTCGAGGAACTGAGCCCCTACCAGTGAGCGCCGCTCAGCGCAGGTAGTCGGTGCTGCCGTAGGGGGTGATCCGGCCGACCGTCTCGGTCTTGATCCGCCGGTCTTCGGTGCCGGGCAGCACCCGGTGCGCCTCGACGTGACCGTCGACAAAAAGGATGTTTGCCAACCCGTTGTGGCGGAAGTGGATCGTCGGATAGGTTTCGTTGACGATGTAGAACTCCTCCAGCATCGGATTGTCCGGGCTGGCCGGCGCCTGGAAAGTGTTGACCTGGGCGCAGTCGGCGAACAGGATCACCTGCGCCGGGTTGCGGATCCGGTGCACCGCCATCGGCGAACCGCCGAAACGACCGCCCAGCAACCAGTTGTAGCCGTAGCCCCAGCTGGCGCCCTCGAACTTGGCTTTCCAGCCGGAGCTTTGATAGTCGAACGCCGGGCACACCTCGACCCCGCCGACCGACTCGATGTAGGGCCAAAGCGGTCCGCCCTCGGGAATCAGCCGGCGCTGGCCCTCGGCATTCGGACCACCTCTTGGTTCCAAGCCGAAATACCACCTTCGTCCCTCCGGCGTGGCCTCGAGATAGCGCGGGAATTCACCGTGATTCTCACCGGTGTAGAGCGCCACTGCGGCACCAAGCTGGCGCAGGTTGGAGGCGCACTTGGCACGGTCGGCCGACTGCTTGAAGCGGGCCACACCGTGGAAGGCGATGGTCGACAGCAGTGCCACCAGCAGCATCACCACCATCAACTCGACCACAGTGAAACCGCGGGCGCCGGCGCTTCGCACTTTGCGGGTCACATTCATGAACTTGTGTCACGGCCGCACGGAGCCGGGCGGCGACGTCCCGCCGCCAGCGCCATGATGCCCACCGCCGCCAGCACCGCCCGTCCCGGCTCGGGAATCAGCATCCCCACCAGCACCACCTCGGCATTGGCAAACGCCGGATCGCCCGGGGTCGGCGCGAACGACGGCTCGCCGGCGCCGAACGGTCCCAGCAGCCAGCCGTCGAACGAATTGTCATCGATCAACCGGTCGCCGAATCCCACCTGCGCGCCGGTCCAGGCCCCATCGACGGGGGCATCGAGTCCGCCCATGCCGGCCCCGTTCCCCCCCCCGGCCACGAAGTAACTCCAGGTTTCGGCAAAGCCGGGGTCCATCGCCTGAGTGACGCCGTCCAGCGTGACCGACTCCAGAAACAAGCCGAAACTGTATTGGATGAAGCCCGCCCCGTTCTGGTGGTCGCCCATGTAGAGGTAGGGATTGGTACCACCGAAGGCGTCGGTGTAGCTGAAGTCCGGGGCGAACGCGTCACTTGGCAGCGCCGGCCCGAACAGGGTCGTGAACAGGTCGAATCCGGTCGACGGCGCCAGCGGATCGCTGGTATCATAGACGAACGCCCAGGTTCGGGAGTCGGCCCCATGTTGGATTCCAAGATAGGACACCTGCACCGCCGCCCGGGCTCCGGCGCCGCCGGTCCAGGCCAGCAACGTCAGGGTGCAGGCCAGCACCAGACCAGACAGTCGCGGCAGGCGTGCGATGGCGGCGGGCAATGGGGGCGTGGCTGACATGGACGAGGAACTCACAGACAATCAGGATTCGAATTGAAGGAACAAAGGACCAGCTTGAACTGAGGAAACCGGCATGATCAACTCCGCGGGTTGAAATCACCGCGGCAAGTGTCTATCTTGTGTCGATCATTGAAAAACGCCAGCGAAAACTTAGACAGATTTCAGGAAGTTAGACAAATCCCCGCGCTGCTGATGCTTGACCACTCATGACCGCTGTTCCCGCTCCACCATCGCGTCCGTCCCGTGCCGCCCAAGTTGCTGTTCCGCTGACCGTGCTCCTCCTGGCGGTCGGCGCCCGGGCCCTGGCCCAGTCCTTGCCCTCGCTGGAGGCACTGGCCAACGTGTCGGCACTGCCGGCCATCGCCTTCGCCGCCGGCTACCTGCTGCGCCGCTGGTGGGCTCCGATGGTGGTGATCGCGGCCATGATTGCCGTGGATCTGTGGATCGACCCCGCCTCGGTGGCGGCCTACTGGCCCTCGATCGTCACCGCCTACCTGCTGCTGTTGGGCTTCGGCCTGTGGGGTCTTCGGCTGCCGACCGCGACCGGCAACGGCGGCATCCTCGGTCGATCGGCGGTGGCGTGCGGAATTTTTTACCTGGCGACCAACACCCTCAGCTGGCTGACCACGGCGGCCTACGCCAAGACCGCCGGCGGCTGGCTGCAAGCGGTCACGGTGGGATTGCCGGGGCTGCGACCGACCTGGAGTTTCGGCCTGACCATGTTGGCCAGCACCCTGCTGGTCACCGCGGCGATCCTGTGGCTGTTCCGCCGCCAGCAGGCGTGGCTGCCCAGCCCGGCGGGGCTGACCGCGGTTCCGGTGAGGCGGTGAGGCGGTGAGTCAGTGAGTCAGTGAGTCAGTGAGTCAGTGAGTCAGTGAGTCAGTGAGTCAGGGCTCAGGTTGTGGTTGGTGGTTGGTGGTTGGCGTTGATGCCGGAGGCATCACAACCGGTAGCCGGTGGTTGAGTGCAGCGACACCACCGGATTCGGCCCGTCCCCCATCATTGCACCCCGGCAGGGGTGCCAGCGTTGTGGCCACGTTTGGGCTCGGCGGACCTTGTCACAGGGCCC